>JAVRPX010000572.1:0-3882 GCA_032161985.1 Mycobacterium sp. | reverse complement strand
CGGCGAACAGAGACTGGTCGACGTGTGCCGGGTCGCCGAGGACGCCGGTGCCGATTTCGTGAAGACCTCCACCGGATTTCACCCCAGCGGGGGCGGATGCGTGCGCGCCGTCGAGCTGATGGCACGCACCGTCGGAGACCGGCTCGGCGTCAAGGCCAGCGGCGGCATCCGCACCGCGGCCGACGCGGTGGCGATGCTCGACGCAGGCGCCACCCGGCTCGGGCTATCCGGCACCCGTGCCGTGCTCGACGGGCTGGACTAGAGACCCGCGAAGCAGGGGTCGTCGTTGCCCTTCGGGATCGACGCGTTCTGTGTCGAAAACTGGCTCACCACACCGCTATCCGTCACCTGAACGTTGTCGGCGTGGATGCCGAGCGGGTAGTTCTTGGTCAGTGTCGAGGTGAATGCGTCCAGCGCAGGCTGCACAGTCTCACGTGGAAGCGAGAAGCCGAGGCCGGTCAACTCCGTCACCTGCAACGAGATCCCATTGTCGACAACCGCCGGCTTTGCGGTGATGGTGCCCAGTGCTCCCTGCAACTCGATGGTGCCTGCGGACGGGTTGGTCGTCACGCCGGTGACGAATGAGCCGATGAGGGGAATGGCGTCCTGAATGGTCTGCTTGATTCCTTGGGACGACCAGTCGATGTTCGCGACCAATGACCCGATCGAGCCGCTGGAGTTCGCAGTGTCCTCCAGCCGGACATCCTTGATGTTGATGGTGACCTTCATGCCCTTGGCCTGGCGGACCTGGTTGCCCGCGGTCTCGATGTTGATGTTCGTGTAGTGGCCGGACATGTGCTGCCACAAGAACGGGGGAACGACACCGAACGACGCCTTGGCGCTGTCCTGTACCACGCACTCGGTGGCCTTGGTGACCACCGAGTCGCCGCGGCCGCGCGCATACAACTCGGCCGCGAGCACACCGGCGAGCACCAGTGCCACGACGATGACGACGACCAGGACGATGGACAGCGGGTCACGGAACAGGTTCTTGATCTTCACCAGCACCGACGAGTCCTTCTTCTGCGGTTCAACAGGCCCGCCCTGAGGGGGTACCCCAGCCTGGCCCGGGTTCGGGCCTTGCGGGAACTGTGGCGGCGGTGGGACGGGCGGTGGCTGATTGGCCGGGCGAGCCCAGGGGTCGGTCACCCAAGCGATTCTGCCCTACCAATAGGAGTAGCTCTCAGCGGTTACGCAATACCGCGATGGTCTCGCGGGCCTTCTGCGCCGCATCGAGGTCGAGATCGGACACGAGTAGCTGCGGGTCGGCCCCTGCCGATGCCAGCACGTCACCGACCGCCGATGCGACCAGACTGCCGCCGACGCCAACAGGTCCGGCTGCGGCGAGTTCATCGCCCGGGTAGGCCTGGTCGACCGCGGCGACGAAGCCCGTCGTATCCACGGCGCGGGCGCGCGCCAGCAGCGTCCACTGCTCGAGCTTGCCGGGGCCGGTGCCCCACGATGCGTGCACAGTAATGAGTTGCGCTCCGCGCTGGGCCAATTCGACATAGAGCTCGGGGAAGCGGACGTCGTAGCACAGGGTCAGGCCGACATTAACCGGTCCGGAGTCGCCGTCGACCTTGATCATCACGGGTTCGTGCCCTGGTGCGATCGTGTCCGACTCCATGAAGCCGAACGCGTCGTAGAGGTGAATCTTGTCGTAGTGCGTGTCCACACCGGGACCCGTCGCGATCAGCGTGTTGGTGACCCTGCCTGCCCTGTCTTCAGTGTCTTCCCTGGCCGGGACGAACATGCCTGCGACGACGACGATGCCTGCGCGCTCGGCGATCGCGCGCACGGCCGACGCCCATGCCCCGTCAAGCGGTTCGGCAATCGGCGCGAGCGGCACCCCGAACCGGCACATCGTCGCCTCAGGGAACAGCACCAAGCGCGCGCCTGCGTCGGCGGCGCGGTGCGTGTACTCCTCGACCAGGCCGAGGTTGGCCGTCGGTTCTGCGCTGCTCTGGATCTGTGCGAGGGCAATCCGCATGCCGCTCAGCCTAGCCGCGGCGCCACCGTCGACCACGGCACGGAAAGCACGCCGTCGCGCAGGCGGCGACGCGGCGGCTCGACTCCGAACCCCTCGCCGCGCAGCAGGTCCAGCATCGCCCGCCAGCGCACCCGCGGGCCGAACACGCCGTGGCCCGCGACGCTGGCCCACGCTCTGTCCGCTGCCGTCAGCAGCGTGTGGATGGGCTGGCCAGCAACGTTGTCGTGGATCAGCACCTTGGGCAGCCGTTCTGCAAGATCCGACGGGCGTTCGATCGCGAACGGATCGCATGCCAGCGTCAGGCTGATCGGCCCGTCGGCGTCCAGCAGCACCCAGCAACAGCGGCGGCCCAACTCGTCGCAGGTGCCGTCGACGATCAGCCCGCCCGGCGCCAGCGCCGCCCTCATCACCGACCACGCGTCGTGCACTGCCTCCACCGGGTACTGGCGCAGCACGTTGAACGCGCGCACCAAAACCGGTCTCCGCCCGGCCAATTCGAAACCGCCGAACGCGAACTCAACGCCATCGCGTGCGGGCACGATTCGTTCGGGATGGATCTCGAGGCCGACGACGCGGACATCGGCGCGCACCACTCGAAGCCGCGCCGCGAGTTCGAGCGTGGTCACCGGTAGTGTGCCGTAGCCGAGGTCGATCACAAGCGGATCGGCGGCGGCCTGAAGAGCGGTGCGCACCCGTCGCGAATGCACCAGCCAGCGGTCGCTGCGGCGCAGCCGGTTGTAGCCCGTGGTGCCTCGGGTGATGGCGCCGATGGGCTTAGTGATGATTGGAGATCCAGTCAGCGGTGAACGCCTCCTCGGCGTCGAAGAGCAGCTTGATGTGGTGCAGGATCAGGTCCTCCAGCGCGCCGCCGATGAACGGGATGTTCACCTTGCAGACGCTGGCCAGCCGCAAGCGGCTGCCTGCGTCGGTGTCGTTGAGGAAGTACTGGCCGCCGAAACTGCCGGGGGCGTGCGGGATTGACGCGGCGTAGGTGCCCTTCGCCCGGTTCTTCTCGTGGTCGTAGCGATCGAAATGCTGCGTGCGGGTGATCACCATGTCGACCGGCATCACGGTCCGCGCGACGGGCGGCAGATACATCCGCGGCAGGTTCTGCACGAAGGTGATGTCGGTGCCGTGCTCGCCGGACGAGAACGACGTGATCTCCGACTGCGGCGTGAGAAAGCGGTAGGAGTCCATCAGGGTTTGCCAGAATTCCCGGCTCGTGAAGTCCTGGTAGATCTTCTCGGCCGGTGCGTCGAACTCGATGGTGTAATCCATGCGACGCGACATGGAACACTATTTTACTTACGGGTTACGTGTTTTCCGTGATCCACACCGTGGTGAAGCGCTGTTCTGCGATCAAGAGCTCGACGAGTGCGCTGCCGATGAAGTTCTCGATCTTGCCGCCGACGAGCGGGACGCGCACCTCGACGCCTACGTTGAACTCCAGCCGCGAGCCACCCCCGGATATTGCCGGGGCGAGCACGGCGGTACCGCTCAGCGTCGCAGGCGCCCCGGTGATCGAGCCCTTGACGGTCGCGGTGGCGTGGCCGTCGCGGACCGGAGTCCACGTCTCCTCGCGAACGAAGCTCAGGTCGCCGCGGTGGAACTGAGTCACCACGCCGGGCAGCCGGTCGGCGCGCAGCGTCTGCGTGGTGACCACGTCGATGCCATCTGCGGGGTCAACGGTCATCGAATCCAGGGAGTAGTCGTCGGCGCCGGAATCGGCCAGCCGCGCCAGCCAATACTGTTCATCGCCGAATGCGTGGTGGACCTGTTCGACGCTGCCCGCGTATTCGGCGGCCATGTCGAATGAACGCGGCATAGCTGGCCACGCTACCGTTACCGCCCGTGACCGGTCTGGAACTGGGGGGTGCGGCCGTCGCGGACGA
>JAVRPX010000571.1:0-5510 GCA_032161985.1 Mycobacterium sp. | reverse complement strand
AGGCGCTCGAGATCGCCAACGACAGTGACTTCGGGCTCGCCGGCTCGGTGTGGACCGCTGATGTCGCACACGGCATGGACGTCGCACGGCGTGTGCGGACCGGAACGTTCGGGATCAACCAGTACCTCTTCGACTTCTCAGCGCCGTTTGGCGGGTTCAAGGCCTCCGGGGTCGGTCGCGAGTTCGGCCCAGAGGGCCTTGACAGCTATACCGAACTGCAATCCGTCGTCGCACCAGGGTCGGGCTACACCCCGCTCAGTCATTAATCACCTGCACGGTTCACCGGAAAAGGACGTCATGACAATAGAAGCGCAGGCCACGACCGAACAGCCCCTGCTGCGCACCCTCGCCGAAAAAGTTCACGGCATCACCCTGGCGAGTTTGCCTGGTGAAGTGGTCGACGAGACGAAGCGGTCCATCATCGACAACATCGGATGCATGCTGGCGGCCTCCGCCCTGCCCGAGGTAGGCCAGATGCTCGATGCCGAACGCACCACCGCACCGGGTGAAGTCGCGATGGTCGGGGTGGACCACACCCTGTCGGTCGAATCCGCAGCGCGAGTCGGCGGATACATGCTCGATGTGCTCGAGGTGTACGACCTCGTCGGGGGCCACGCCAGTGAGACGGTAATACCGACCGCTCTCGCGGTCGCGCAGACGACGAACGCCACCGGACCTCAGTTCGTCGAATCGGTCGTCGCCGGACTGGAAATAGCATCGCGGGTGCTGCACGCCTACTACCCGCACGTGCGGGCGTACGACGATGTTGCCGTCGGGCCATGCGGTGTGCCAAACGCCCTCGCTGCCGCCGCAACGGCCTCGCACCTCATGGGTCTGACCTTTGACGAGCTGTGCGAGGCCTTGGCGATCGCCACGTCGCTGGCAGCGTGGAACCCCGCCGAGGTCTATTTCGGCGCCGGCGGCACGGTCAAACCGATGATGATGGGCGGGTGGCCTCCGTCGGTCGGGATCGCGGCAGTGCGGTATGCCAAAGCCGGAATCACCGGACCGCCGCGCGTGCTGGAAAGCAAACTCGGCTTCTTCTCCACCGTCGCGCGCGCTTACGACCTCGAGACGCTCACCGATCTCACGCCATGGTCGATGTCCGCGATGGCGATGCGCAAGCGGCACGCGAACTGCGGGATGATGCACGCTGCCCTCGACGCTCTAGTCGACCTGCGATCCGAGGTCGGCGCCGACAACCTCAGGGCTGCGCGCGTGACCCACCGACTTCCCGTCGACGTGGAGCCCCTGCTGAACAAGGGCGCATCTCCCACAACCGCGAATGAGGCCCGATTCGACATCCGCTACAACACCGCGATCATTCTGGCGGGCGCTGATCTGGTACTTCCCAAGCACTGCATCGAGTTCGCCACATATCTTGGGGATCCAGACATTAACGAGATCCGCGACCGCACTCAGGCCATCGCCGACCCGGCACACAGCAACGTCATCCTCAGTGAGGTCGAGATCGAGCTAGCTGGAGGGCAAGTCATCCGCAAAGTCACGCCCCCGCATAGGGGCTCGGTAGCAAATCCGCTGAGCACCCAGGACGTCATCGACAAATTTCAACTGCTCGCTGGCGACTTTCTGAGCGACGCACAGGTGCGCAGCTTCATCAGCCACGCGCTCGAGGTCGAAACACTGGCCACTGTTGAGCCTCTGGTCGCGGGGTCGCCGGCTGCTTCCCGGTCTGCGATGGCCCAGCGAGCGACTAAATGAGCCATCGGGAAGGTCGCTGGGATATCGGCGACCTGGTCGGCAGGGAGTTGGCCCTCGATGTCGACAACGATCCCACTCAGCCCTGACCGGCCGCGAGCGGTTTGTTGCCGTGCGGGAGTTCCCTCGCATTCGCTGGACCGGCGGTGGCGGCCGGTCGGCTGGCTATCGGCCAGCTCCGGTGTAGGACGGAAGGCGTCGTGCTCGTGGATCAAAACGCTGTGCCGCAGGCGAACAGCCCAGAGCCACCCCGGTGTAGCCGACGGTCACGGCGTGTGGAGCCATCCCATCGACGAATCGGGCGACACCGGCCCGGGCGGGGGAGGCAGTCCGTCGACGGGAGGACCGAGTACCTCGGCAATGGAACGAGTCGAACAGCAGAGCAAGGGCGCGTTCACAAATGACACACGTCGCAGCGCTGTTGGCCGCCGTCCGACCGGGTTCGAGAACACGGGCAACCCACCCCACGTCGGCGTCCATTCTGTTCATCGCGACGTGCGATGAAATAGGTCGTCGCCAGTAACAGGTCACCCACCGAATGCGTGCGCCGGAGAGGCGTTGAGAGTAATGCGGGCGGGACCGCGCATAGCGCGCGACCCCCGCCGCGTGCACGCCCAGTAGCTGATTGGGCATACCGCAGCCGAATCCGAACCCCACCGCAGCAGCAAGGAGATCGGGGTGCGCCCCGACCGGGCAACTGGGCCGCGCGCATTTACCGCTG
This sequence comes from Mycobacterium sp., assembly GCA_032161985.1. Classification (GTDB taxonomy): domain Bacteria; phylum Actinomycetota; class Actinomycetes; order Mycobacteriales; family Mycobacteriaceae; genus Mycobacterium. The sequence goes on along the minus strand of JAVRPX010000571.1, from coordinate 3,070 downwards.
AGACGGGACCGCGACGGCCAGGAAGTACGCGTCTCCGAACGGCCGTCAGGCCACCAGCGCACTGTCCTCAAGCCGAACGGCCCCAGCCGACGGGGAAGCGCGCAAACGTCGGGTTGAAGTCACACCACATCGCTTCATCGAATGGTGCCGTCATCCAGCAGGTGCTCACTCTTGGGATCGATCCGGCCAACAGCGGAGTCACCCGCCGAATGAACAGCGACCCAAGCAGGATGGCGAGGTGTGGTTCGGCCACTCGAACAGAGCTTGCTACCGCATTCACTCATTTGCTTCCGTCTGGCACTGTTTCCGCCGGAAGGCACTATGGGGTTGGCGATACGCCATGCGTCAGGAAGTCCTGGACAGGCGTCAGTCAGCGGGTTCTGTCACGCGACACCCATGCCGGCGTCGATGGGCACCGTGATGCCCGTCACGTAGCGGCCGGAGTCTGCGACCATGTAGAGAATTGCTTCGCTGACATCGATGGGCTCGATCATCGGTACCGGCAGCGCATTCTGCATCGATTTCGCCAGGTTGTCGTTGGCTTCAATGGCTTCGAAAAGTGCCGGGTTCTCTGTAATCATCGGCGTTGATACCCCAGTTGGGGCTACTCCAGTCACTCGGATGTTATGTGGCGCAAGGAATTGCGCGTACGAGCGGATGAGGCCGGTCACCCCGATCTTTGCGACAGTGTAGGCATCCGATCCGGCGGTTCCGTCGGTGAGGGCGCGAAGACCGGCCATCGAACTGGTGACCACGATGGCGCCACCCTGGCCGTACTCGATCATGTGCGGATACGCGACTTGGATGGTGTTCCAGACCCCGGTGAGCATCACCCCGATGCCGACCTCCCACGCGGTCTTGCGGTCAGGTTCGTCGCGGCGGGTCAAGATGACACCGGCGTTCGCCAGGACGGTATCGACGTGGCCGAACTGTTGGACTCCCGAAGCGAATGCGGCCCGCAGAGCGGACTCATCGCGTACATCGGCGGTGATTGCGAGGATCGAGCCGCCGTCCTTTTCGACCAGGTTCACCGTCTCGTCGAGGTCGGCTCGCGTCGACATCGGATACGGGACGGCAGCGATCTGGTCGCAGATATCCACCGCGACAATCGCGGCACCCTCCTGCGCCAGGCGTATCGCATGCGAGCGACCTTGCCCGCGCGCCGCCCCGGTCACGAAGGCGACGCGGCCTTCCATTCTTCCCATTGGTGCGTTCCTTTCCGGAATGGTTGTCGGTACATCACGAACGCCCTAGGCGCGCAGGCTGTCCGAATTCTCTCGTTGGTACACAGGGCCTGGCTGACTCCTGCCTGCGGCCGCCCGGTCCTGGTTACGGATTCACGTCCTACTTGTTTGCGGTGAACAGGTCACCCAAGGATTTCTGGACGTCGCTGATTTCGCCGTGGGTGCTGCCGGTGGTGGCGTAGGCGGGTTCGGGTCCGTTTCCGTCGTTGGGCCGCCAGGCGTTGCCGCCGTCGGCGTTGTACGCCTTGAATCCCGCTTCGGGGAAGTTGTACCAGCGCCGGGTGTTGTGTTCGACCATCTGGGCGACTTCGTCGTCGGGGACGCCGGCGAATACTTGTTCGGCGCGGTCGCGGCTTTTCGGCCAGAACGAGTCCGAGTGCGGGTAGTCGCACTCCCAGGTGATGTTGCCGATGCCGATGTCGTAGCGGTTCTTCACCCCGGCTTCGTCTTCGATGAAGCAGCCGGAGATGTTGCGACGGAACAGCTCTGAGGGTGCGATCGTCGGGTGGATGTTCTGGTAGTACTTGTGTTTGCGCCACACGTAGTCGGCGCGCTCGATCAGATAGGGCATCCAACCCACTCCGCCCTCGGAGAACGCCACTTTCAGATTCGGGTGCCGGTGAAACACCGGGGAGAACAGTAGGTCGGTGCAGGCGGCCATCGACGTTGTGCCCATCAGGGTGATCATCACCGCGAACGGGGCTTCGGGCGCGATCTGAGGCGGAAATCCGCCGGACCCGAAGTGCATGACCGCGGTGAGGTTGGTCTCTTCCATGGCGGAGAACACTGGATCCCAGTGGTCGGTGTGATAGCTCGGCAGGCCGAGGTTGATGGGGTTATCCGGCAAGCCGATGGCACGCGTGCCCTTGCCGGCCATCCGCTCGATCTCGGCGACCATCAAGACCGGATCCCACAACGGCACCATCGCCATCGGGATGAATCGCGCGGGGTCGGTCGCGCACCATTCGTCGAGGGAGAAGTCGTTCCACGCTTGCACACCCAGGAGTGAGAGCTCCTTGTCTTCGCCTTCGAGAAAGATGGTGCCGCAGAACCGCGGGAAGGACGGGAAGCACAGCATGGCCTCGACGCCGTCGATGTCCATGTCGGCGATGCGGGCTCTGGGGTCGTAACACCCCGGGATCATGTCGTCGTAGCGGACCGGTTCCAGGCCGTACTCCTCGGGCTTCTTGCCGGCGACGGCGTTGAGCCCGATGTAGGGGTAGGGGCGGTCTTCGTACAGCCAGGACTGCATCGGCGCCAAACCCTCACCGCGCGGGATCTCGACGATTCGCGGACCCCGCTCGATGTACTTCGACGGCAGCCGGTCGGTCCATACCTTGGGGTGCTCGATGAGATGGTCGTCGACCGACAACAACTTCATGTACGGCTGCAAAGGCATCGCAAGGCACTCCTTCTGTCACGCGATCGCTGCGGGAATGGTGACTGCACTCACAGTAAGAACCGCTGCTCGAGAAAGTCAAGTGATCACTTGACTACGTGTTGCGACCGCGCTTAGTGTGGCTTCAGTCACAGCCCCTGAGCGCGGGAGGATTTAAGCGTGGAACTCGACCTGTCGAGCATGATGACCGATCCGGCACTAGCCAATAATCCGTGGCCGGTCTATGCCGGTTTGCGCGATCACGTCCCGGCCATCGCGGCGCCGTTCAGTCGTTCGCGCAGCGGCACGGTCGTCGTGCTCTCGCGTTACGAGGACATCCGCAAGGCGCTGAGTTCGCCGGAGTTGTTCGAGGCCAATGGCGCCAACGAGATGGGACAGCAACGCCCCTGCATCCCCTTGGACGTCGATCCGCCCAACCACGCGAAGT
>JAVRPX010000570.1:0-2667 GCA_032161985.1 Mycobacterium sp. | reverse complement strand
TGGTCACCGGCGCCGTGGTGCTGCTCGGTCTGCTGGCCGCAATCGCGCTGTTGGTGGCCCGCCAGATCGTGCTGCCCGTCCGGTCGGCCTCGCGGATCGCCGAACGGTTCGCCGAAGGGCATCTGACCGAGCGCATGCCCGTGCGCGGCGAGGACGATTTGGCGCGGCTGGCGGTGTCGTTCAACGACATGGCCGAGAGCCTGCACCGCCAGATCACCCAGCTCGAAGAATTCGGCAATTTGCAGCGCCGGTTCACCTCCGACGTCAGCCATGAGCTGCGCACCCCGCTGACGACGGTGCGGATGGCCGCCGACCTGATCTACGACCACAGCGAGGATCTCGACCCGGCGCTGCGCCGCTCGACGGAGCTGATGGTCAACGAGCTGGACCGCTTCGAGACACTGCTCAACGATCTGCTGGAGATCTCGCGCCACGACGCAGGTGTCGCCGAGCTGTCGGTCGAGGCCGTGGATCTGCGCTCGACGGTGCAGAGCGCGTTGGACAACGTCGGCCATCTGGCGGCCGACGCGGACTCCGAGCTGATCGTCGACATGCCCGCCGACGCCGTCATCGCCGAGGTCGATCCGCGCCGGGTGGAACGGATCCTGCGCAACCTGATCGCCAACGCCATCGATCACGCGGAGCACAAGCCGGTGCGGATCCGGATGGCCGCCGACGCAGACACCGTCGCAGTCACGGTCCGTGACTACGGCGTCGGGCTGCGGCCCGGTGAGGAGAAGCTGGTATTCAGCCGGTTCTGGCGCTCGGACCCGTCGCGTGTGCGGCGCTCCGGCGGCACCGGTCTTGGTCTGGCGATCAGCATCGAGGACGCCCGGCTGCACCAAGGCCGGCTGGAGGCGTGGGGCGAACCGGGCAAGGGTGCCTGCTTCCGGCTCACACTGCCGCTGGTGCGCGGCCACAAGGTGACGACGAGCCCCCTTCCCATGAAGCCGACCGGGCAACCCGTTGGGCGCGAACGGCCCCCGCGGCGCACGACCCGCGAACCCGAACCCGCGACGGAGAACGCGTGAAACGGGTAATTGCAGCGCTCTGGCTGTTGGTGTTCGCTCTCGCGGGCTGCGCCGGGGTGCCCAGCTCCTCGGCGCCGCAGGCCATCGGCACCGTCGACCGGCCCGCACCGCCGAGCCTGCCCAAGCCGGTAGCGGGTATGGACCCCGACGTGCTGTTGCGCGAATTTCTCAAGGCGACAGCCGATCCCGCCAACCGGCATCTGGCCGCGCGGCAGTTCCTCACCGAATCCGCCTCGCGCGCCTGGGACGACGCCGGTAGCGCCCTGCTGATCGACAACGTGGTGTTCGTCGAAACACGCGGGCCCGATCGGGTCTCGGCCAGCATGCGGGCCGACATCCTCGGCTCGCTGTCGGACATGGGGGTGTTCGAGACCGGCGAGGGCGCACTGCCCGACCCCGGGCCCATCGAACTGGTGAAGACGGCAGGCGGCTGGCGCATCGACCGGCTGCCCAACGGCGTTTTCCTTGACTGGCAACAGTTTCAGTCGACGTACAAGCGCAACACGCTGTACTTCGCCGATCCGACCGGCAAGACCGTCGTGCCCGATCCGCGCTACGTCGCGGTGTCTGATCCGGACCTGTTGGCCACCGAGTTGGTCAGCAAGCTCATCGCCGGTCCGCGCCCCGAGATGGCCAACACTGTGCGCAACCTGCTCGGTCCGCCGCTGAAGCTGCGGGGTCCGGTGACGCGCGCCGACGGCGGCAAGATGGGCGTTGGCCGCGGCTACGGTGGCGCCCGCATCGACCTGGAAACCATGTCGACGACCGACCCGCACAGTCGGCAACTGCTTGCGGCACAACTCATTTGGACCCTGGCGCGGGCAGGCATCAACGGGCCGTACGTGATCAACGCCGACGGTGCGGCGCTGGACGATCGCTTCGCCGACGGCTGGAACGCCTCCGACGTCGCGGCAACCGACCCTGGCGCGGCCGACGGCGCCGCTGCGGGCCTGCACGCGCTGATGGGTGGATCGCTGATGTCGCTGGACGGCCAGCGGGCGTCGCGGGTAGCCGGCTCGTTCGGCCAGATGCTCAACCAGACGGCGGCGGCCGTGTCGCGCACCGGCCAGGAGGTGGCGTCGATCGTGACGCTGCGCCCCGGTGCGCCCGACATGGCTTCGTCGCTGTGGGTCGGCCCGCTCGGTGGCAACGCATCACAGGCCATGGAGGGCCGAAGCCTATCGCGGCCCACCTGGTCGCTCGATGACGCGATATGGGTGGTCGTCGACGGCAACAACGTGGTTCGGGCGATCCAGGACGCGTCCGGACAGCCCGGGCGCATCCCCGTCGATTCCACCGCGGTGTCGACCCGGTTCCCCGGAGTGATAGCCGAGCTTCAGTTGTCACGCGACGGCACACGCGCGGCGATGGTCATCGAGGGCCAGGTGATCCTGGCCGCTGTCGAGCAGACGCCCGGCGGGGGCTATGCGCTGACCTATCCGCGGCGCCTGGGCTTTGGACTGGGTAACACGGCGGTTTCGCTGTCGTGGCGCACCGGCGACGACATCGTCGTCAGCCGCACCGATCCGCAGCACCCGGTGTCCTACGTCAACCTCGACGGGGTGAACTCCGACGGCCCGAGCCGCAACCTGCTGATGCCGGTCACCACCGTGGCCGCCAACCCGTCGACGGTGTA
>JAVRPX010000569.1:0-2809 GCA_032161985.1 Mycobacterium sp. | reverse complement strand
AACCAGCCTCTACTGAGGGCATCTCGTTCCTGAGGCATGAGAGTGAAGGGAATCCGACGGGCCCAATAGACAGCACACCATTAACGACGGGTCCAGCGCCGGTGCCGGCTCCCGGATCGTCGGAGCCAATGCGTCACATGGCAGAACCAAATGCGACAGATCCTGTTGCCGGTTCGCCGCCGGTAGCCAGCGGTCCGGCGGGTCCATCACAGGGAACGACGGTGCAGCGGCCGGCGACGGTTGTCAATCCAAGCGGCCCGGGTCCGACTGCGCCGCCGACCTCGGTCGTCCAGCCTCCCGCTGCGGGTCCTGGTGGCGCGCCAGCCGCGCCAAGCCTCGGCGGCGGGCCTTCGGGTTCGCCGGGCATTAGCAGCCCCAACTCGCCGCTGTCTTCGACTTCGAGCCCAAGCTCGGGCTCCGCAGGCAGTCCGTCAGTGCACCCAGCCTCCGCTGGCACTGGTGCACCAGGCGCCGACGCCGCCAGGGCTGCCGCAGGCGGTCCGCCCACGGGCACTCCACCGCAGACGGCGCCGTTGACCAACCAGGTCGCCAACACCCCGTTGGCTGCGCAGCCTTCGGTTCCCACACCGCCACCCGCTCCACCGCCAATTCCCGACGCACCCGCACCAACGCCAAGCGCGCCGCCTCCCTCGGCTCCTGGCGCTCACGCTGGGCCACCTTCCGTCGGCGCAGGGCCGGGCGCCGGTGGCCCGCCCGCTCCTTCGATGCCTCTTGGACCTCCGCCCACACCGCCACCGGCGGGACCGTTGGCGCCTCCGAACGCGGCAGCCCCGGGGCCAACGTCGATGGGGCCCGGCGTGGCGCCCGCGTCCGCCGCAGGTGTCACCAGTGCCGTGGGAGCGCCTGCGCCAGTACCGGTTTCGGCCACGCGCGCCGAGCGCGATGCGGCAGTCGTCGCCGCAACCGCCGGGGCATTGCGCCGCCAATCCGCCGCCAGCGGCGATCCCTTGCAGATGGCCCGTCGCATCGGCGCCGCCCTCAACGCCGAGCCCAACATCGACTTCGGTTTCTTCTGGGTGACTGCGGTGACAACGGAGGGGCAGATCGTCGTCGCCAACAGCTATGGGCTCGCCTACATACCCGACGGCGTCAACCTTCCCGATCAGGTCCGGATGGCCAGCGCCGACGAATCCATCCCGGTCGGTGACCGCGCCAAATGGGCGACATATCCGATCCTCGCCGTCCAGGGCTGGGCGCAACACCACAATGTGCGATTGCGCGCCGTGGTGGCGACCGAAGACCAGTTCAAGAACTTCGATCCCGGCACCGCCAAGATCATCCTTCAATCGGATGACATCCCCGACAGCGGAAAGATGCAGGGCCGCAACCGCTTAGAGGTCATTGCCCCCGATGCGGCGTCGCATCTGGCCGGTATCAAAGATAACGCTCTGTCGGAGCTGCTGCCGCCCGCCCCGTCCGACACGAATCCGCCCCCCGATGAGACGAGCAGGCTCTGGTTCGAGGTGATGAAGCCGATGATGAGCACCAACCCCGATCGCGGGGCCGCGCATCTGGAGGCGTTCGTCAACTACGCCGAGCAGGCCCAGGAGCAGGCGTTGTATCGCGCGCACACCGCCACCGAGGCTCCCGCGCAACGGACGGCGATCTCCGACTGGGTCTACTGGCAGCATCTGTGCGTGCTGATATCCGACGCGCTGGCGGGTTCGGCCGCGAAGTGACACGGACCCCGACACCTTAAGGTGTCACGAGTGGGCATTTCCAAAGTCGAGCGGTTGATGAATCTCGTCATCGCGCTGCTGTCCACCCGCACCTTCATCACCGCCGATCGGATCCGCGAAACCGTGTACGGCTACTCCGACAGCGCTACCGACGAAGCCTTCTCCCGCATGTTCGAGCGCGACAAGAATGAGCTGCGCGACCTGGGCATCCCGCTCGAAACCGGCCGGGTGTCGCAGTTCGACCCCACCGAGGGCTATCGCATCAACCGCGACGCCTACGCCTTACCCGCCGTCGCGCTGACCGCCGACGAGGCCGCCGCCGTCGCCGTCGCGACACAACTGTGGGAATCGCCCGAGCTCATCACCGCCACCCAGGGCGCACTGCTCAAGCTGCGCGCGGCAGGCGTCGACGTCGACGCACCCGACTCCGGCATCGCGATCACCTCGACCGCCGTGCTGCCCGGCCTGCGCGGCTCCGAGGACGTCTTGGGAATCCTGTTGTCCGCCATCGATTCAGGGCAAGCCGTGCAGTTCCCGCACCGGCCCACCCGCAACGACCCCTACACCACCCGCACCGTCGAGCCGTGGGGTGTGGTCACCGACCGCGGCCGCTGGTACCTCGTCGGCCACGACCGCGACCGCGACGCCACCCGCACGTTCCGGCTCTCCCGCATCGGCGCCGAGGTCACCCCCATCGGCCCACCCGGCGCCGTGAAGCGGCCCGACGGGATCAACCTGCGCGAGATCGTCGACCGCGTGGTGGGAGAGTGGCCGAACACCGGCCAGGCCCGGGTCTGGGTCGCCGACGGACGCGCCACCGCGCTGCGTCGCCGGGCCACCGTCGTCGGCCCCCTGACGCTCGGCGACCGCGCAGGCGAGGAAATCACCGTCGACATCGGCATGCTCGACCGCCTCGCCCGCGAAATCGCCGGCTACGGCCCGGACGCCGTCGCCCTCGAGCCCCAATCACTGCGCGACGACGTGTTGGCCCGGCTTCGCGCACAGGCCGGCCAGACCGACGAGGTCAACGCATGACCGCCGTCTCCGCCCGGCTGGTCCGGCTGCTCAACATGGTGCCGTACTTCCAGGCCAACCCGAAGATCACCTAC
>JAVRPX010000568.1:0-8952 GCA_032161985.1 Mycobacterium sp. | reverse complement strand
TGGGCCCCGGCCCGCGCGACGGCCTGATGACCGGACTCGTGGTGCGCACCGGCCTGTCGGTGCGGCTGGTCCGCACGTCGATCGAAGCCACTGTGCTGGCCGTCGGCTGGCTTCTCGGCGGGACGGTCGGCGTCGGCACCGTGTTGTACGCGTTGGGCATTGGCCCGCTCGTGCAGCTGTTCGTGCGCATCACGCCCAAGCGGGTGCTCGCGGTCAGTGGCTGGGCGTCCGCAGCCGAAGCCAGCGATTTGGGCGTGAAAAGTAGCGCGAGGCGCAACAAATCACGTCGAAATCGCGAGCTCGTCGAGTCGTCGTAACCGAAACTCACTAGATGACGGCGGATGTGCTTGCCCGCGATGCGATCGCGCTGGCCGATGATTCGTCGCGCGCCATCCTCGGCATCGCGGGCAACCCCGGAGCGGGCAAGTCAACCCTCGTCGACCTGCTGCTGGAACGCATCGGGGCGGCTAAAGGCGCCGACTGGGTCGCGCACGTCCCAATGGACGGGTTTCACCTGGCCGACGCACAGCTCGACCGGATTGCGGCGCGTGGCCGCATGGGTGCGCCGGACACCTTCGACGCGGCCGGCTACGCGCATCTGCTCGAGCGGGTGAAGCGGGAGGTCGACGATCCGGTGTACGTCCCAGGCTTCGACCGCACGCTGGAACAGCCGCTCGCTGCGGCGCTCGTCGTGCTGCCGTCGGCGCGCCTCGTCGTCACCGAGGGCAACTATCTGCTCCTCGAGCATCCCCACTGGGCGCGGGCTCGCCGCGCAATGGACGCCGTGTGGTTCGTCGCAAGCGACGAGAGCGAGCGGATCGAACGCCTCGTCGCCCGCCACGTCGAATTCGGAAAGACACCCGAGGAGGCACGGGCCTGGGTCGCCACCACGGACCAGCGCAACTCCGAACTGGTGGCGGGCACGGTCGGCACCGCCGACCGGGTGATCGTCAACGATGCCGCGGGTTGGGGCGTCGGTTAGCGACTTCGCCGAAATCGCGCCACTACGATGGGCGAGTGCCAGACGCCGGAGAAGATGCAGCAGATGCGGCCGACCCTGACCTGCTGATCGACTTCGCGAGAGTCACACTGCGACGGGGTGGGCAGACTCTGGTCGGCCCCGTCACCTGGGCGGTCGAACTCGACGAACGCTGGGTGGTCGTCGGCCCGAACGGGGCAGGCAAGACGTCGCTGCTGCGCATCGCCGCGGCGTTCGAGCATCCGTCGTCGGGCACGGCGTTCGTGCTCGGCGAGCGGCTGGGCCGCGCCGACATGTCCGAGCTGCGCTCGCGTGTCGGGCTGAGCAGCTCGGCGCTATCGCAGCGCATCCCCGAGGAGGAGGTGGTGCGCGACTTGGTCGTCTCCGCCGGCTACGCGGTGATGGGCCGCTGGCGGGAGAGATATGAGGAAGTCGATTACGAGCAGGCCATCGACATGCTGGAAAGCGTCGGCGCCGAGCACCTCGCCGAACGCACCTACGGGACGCTGTCCGAAGGCGAGCGTAAACGGGTACTGATCGCCCGGTCGATGATGACCGATCCCGAGCTCCTGCTGCTCGACGAACCCGCCGCCGGGCTGGACCTCGGCGGCCGCGAGGAGCTGGTGGCCCGGCTGGCCGATCTGGCCGCCGACCCGGACTCTCCGGCGCTGGTGCTTGTCACCCACCATGTCGAGGAGATCCCGCAGGGCTTCTCGCACTGCCTGATCCTGTCCGAGGGCAAGGTGGTTGACTCCGGACTGCTACCGGATGTGATGACGGCCGCGAACCTGTCCACGGCGTTCGGCCAGTCGATTGCCCTTGAGAACATCGACGGCCGCTACTTCGCGCGTCGCACACGAAGCAGGGCGGCGCATAGGAGGCGAGCATGACGACCGAAGATCCGCTGGTCCCGCGCCCGGCCGCGACCGTGATGCTGATCCGCGACACCGCGGCCGGGATCAAGGTGTTCCTGATGCGGCGGCATTCGGCGATGGACTTCGTGGCCGGGGTGATGGTGTTTCCCGGCGGTGGCGTCGACGACCGCGACCGCAACGCCGATGTCGCGTGGTTCGGCCCCGAGCCCGGCTGGTGGGCCAAGCGGTTCGGCGTCGAACCGGATCTGGCCGAGGCGTTGGTGTGTGCCGCGGCCCGCGAGACGTTCGAGGAGTCCGGCGTGCTGTTCGCCGGGCCTGCCGACGACCCGGACGGCATCGTCGGCGACGCGTCGATCTACGGCGAGGCGCGCGCTGCGCTGGCCAACCACTCGCTGTCCTTCGCCGACTTCCTGCGTGACGAGAAGCTGGTGTTGCGTGCGGATCTGCTTCGGCCGTGGGCGAACTGGGTGACGCCGAAAGAGGAGCGCACCCGCCGCTACGACACCTACTTCTTCGTCGGGGCATTGCCGCAAGGCCAGCGCGCCGACGGCGACAACACCGAAACAGACCGCGCGTTCTGGAGCACGCCGCAGGCGGGCCTCGACGAGTTCGCCGAGGGCCGCTCCTTCCTGCTGCCGCCGACCTGGACCCAGCTCGATTCGCTCAACGGCCGCACGGTCGCCGAGGTGCTCGCCGTCGAACGCAAGATCGTCGCCGTCGAACCCCATCTGGCCGCCGATACGGTCACCGGCAACTGGGAGATCGAGTTCTTCAACAGCGACCGCTACAACGAGGCCCGCAACCGCCGCGCGCCCGACGGCTACAGCCGTGACACGCCACTGGCATGAACGAGTTCGTCTCCGTCCATACCAGCGATGAGCAACCCGGCATCGCCACACTTTTGCTATCGCGACCGCCAACGAATGCGTTGACGCGCCAGGTGTACCGCGAGCTCGTTTCTGGGGCGGCCGATCTCGGTCGTCGCGACGACATCTGCGCCGTCATTGTTTTTGGCGGTCACGAGATCTTCTGCGCCGGGGACGACATGGCCGAGCTGCGCACGTTGAGCGCCGACGAAGCCGAGGTCGCCGCACAGGTGTGTCGGGAGGCCGTCGACGCCCTGGCCGCCATCCCGAAGCCGACCGTCGCGGCCATCACCGGCTACGCGCTGGGGGGCGGGCTGAACCTGGCGCTGGCCGCGGACTGGCGCGTGGCAGGCGACAACGTCAAGTTCGGCGCGACGGAGATCCTGGCGGGCCGGGTGCCACAGGGCGGCACCGCCCGCCTCGCGCGTACGGCCGGCGAGAGCAAGGCCAAGGACCTGGTGTTCAGCGGGCGGTTCATCGACGCGAAGGAGGCGCTGGTGCTGGGCCTGCTTGACGAGATGGTGGCACCCGACGGCGTGTACGACGCGGCGGTGACCTGGGCGCGGCGGTTCCTGGACTATCCACCGCAGGTACTGGCTGCCGCCAAGGCCGCCTTCGACGTTTAGGCTGCCAGCCATGAGCTTCGAGGAACCCCACGCTGACTCTGATGTCGCCGGTGACCCGGCTCCGACGCCGCACGCCACGGCGGAACAGGTGGAGGCGGCCCGCCACGACTCCAAACTCGCCCAGGTGCTCTACCACGACTGGGAGGCCGAGTCCTACGACGACAAGTGGTCGATCTCCTACGACAAGCGATGCGTCGACTACGCCCGTGACCTCTTCGATGCGATCGTGCCGGCCGACGAGCTTCGCGAGCTGCCCTACGACCGGGCGTTGGAGCTCGGCTGTGGCAGCGGGTTCTTCCTGCTCAACCTCATCCAGGCAGGAGTCGCTCGCCGCGGCTCGGTGACCGATCTGTCGCCCGGCATGGTCAAGGTGGCCGTGCGCAATGGCGAGAATCTGGGCCTGGAAATCGACGGGCGGGTCGCCGACGCCGAGGGCATCCCATATGACGACAACACCTTCGACCTCGTCGTCGGGCACGCCGTGCTTCATCACATCCCCGACGTCGAGTTGTCGCTGCGCGAGGTGGTACGGGTGCTCAAGCCGGGCGGCCGGTTCGTGTTCGCCGGCGAGCCCACGACGGTCGGCAACGCCTATGCGCGGACGCTGGCGAACCTGACGTGGAACGTCACCATCCGCGCCATGAAGGTGCCCGGGCTGAGCAGCTGGCGGCGCCCGCAGGCGGAACTGGACGAGAATTCACGGGCTGCGGCCCTCGAGTGGATCGTCGACCTGCACACCTTCGCTCCCGGCGATCTTGAGCGAATGGCAACAAACGCGGGTGCCGTCGACGTACGCACTGGCACTACTGAATTCACCGCAGCGATGCTCGGCTGGCCACTGCGCACCTTCGAGTCGACAGTGCCGCCCGGCAAGCTCGGCTGGGGCTGGGCCAAGTTCGCTTTCAGCAGCTGGACGACACTGAGCTGGGTCGACGACAACCTGTGGCGCCGGGTGGTGCCCAAGGGCTGGTTCTACAACGTCATGGTCACCGGGATTAAGCCGTCGTAGCGTTCGGCCTCGACGACGTCGCCTATCTGCGAAGCGAGGCGGGGGAACGCGCGCTGGGTGAAGTCGCGGGCTATCGGCTGACCGACGCCACGCTGGTCGCCGACATCGCATCGGCACGAACACGTTTCGGCGATCGCGCCGCCTCGCTGGTGGAGACGACGCTGTTACGGCGAAAGGCGACAAACAAATTCGCCGATCCATCGGGTTGGCTGTTCACCGACGAGGCGCTTCAGCAGGCCACCGCTGAACCCGTCGCCGCGCATCGGGCACGACGGCTGGCGGGCGCGGATGTGCACGACGCGACGTGTTCGATCGGTACAGAGCTTGCGGCGCTGCGTAATTCGGCGTCGCGCGTCGTCGGCAGCGATATCGATCCGGTCCGGCTGGCGATGGCGGGCCACAATGTCGCCGACGTCGACCTCTGTCGCGCCGACGCGCTGCGGCCGATCACCCGCGACACCGTGGTGCTCGTCGACCCTGCCCGGCGTAGCGGTGGACGGCGCCGGTTCGATCCCCGCGACTATGCGCCGGCACTCGATGCCCTGCTGGACGTGTACCGCGGCCGCGAACTCGTCGTAAAGGCTGCGCCCGGAATAGATTTCGATGAGTTGTTGCGGCTGGGATTCGACGGCGAGATCGAGGTCACCTCGCTGGCAGGCAGCGTGCGCGAGGCGTGCCTGTGGTCGGCGGGCCTCGCTGGAGACGGAGTGACCCGCCGGGCGACGATACTGGACACCGGCGAAGACCTCACCGACGCTGACCGGGATGACTGCATGGTGGCGCCGGCCGGGCGGTGGATCGTCGACCCCGACGGCGCGGTGGTGCGCGCAGGTCTGGTGCGGCACTACGCCGCCCGACACGGATTGTGGCAGCTCGACCCCGATATCGCCTACCTGTCCGGCGATCGACTTCCCGAGAAAGTGCGCGGGTTCGAAGTCCTCGAAGAGCTCAACTACAGCGAACGGCGACTGCGCCAGGCGCTTTCGGCGCGTGACGTCGGAGCCGTCGAGATCCTGGTTCGCGGCGTCGGTGTCGACCCCGACGCGTTGCGCGCCCGACTGCGGCTCCGCGGATCTCAACCGGTGTCGGTCGTCATCGCCCGCATCGGGTCCGGGGCTGCAAGCCGGGCAACGGCATTCATTTGTCGTCCGTCGCGGTAGTTTTTCTGCTCCTCGCGTGCGCAGTGACACGCCACGTACGCTGGCAGTAATGCGCCGGTGCCGAAAGCCGGTGCCGGCTCTCGAGGACGTCGACGATGCGCATTGTGCGGGTGGCAGCGATTCTCGTGGCCGGTGTAGTGGCCTGCTCGACCGGCATATCGGCGGCTGGGGCGCAGTCGGCCTGCGTTGACCTTGGCGGCACTGTCGGGCAGGACCAGATGTGCAGCGTGCACACGTCGAACCGCACCTACACGCTGGACATCACGTTCCCCAACGACTATCCCGACCAGCAGGCACTGACGGCGTATCTCACCCAGGCCCGCGACGGGTTCGTCAACGTCTCGGAGATGCCCGGGTCGTACAACTTGCCGTATGAGCTCGACGCGAAGGGAACCGGATACCGCACGGACACACCGACCGGCGGCACGCGCAGCGTGGTGTTCACGATGTGGCAGAACGTGGGCGGTGCGCATCCGCAGACCTGGTACAAGTCCTTCAACTGGGACCTCGGTAAGAAGGTGCCGATCACCTTCGACACCCTGTTCAAGCCGGGCAGCAAGCCACTCGACGTGATTTATCCGGCCGTCGAACACTACATACAGAAGCAGCAAGGGCTGATCGACGGCATCCCGCCCAGCGTCGGGCTCGACCCGAGCAAGTACCAGAACTTCGCGATCACCGACGACGCGGTGACTTTCTACTTCGGCCAGGGCGAACTGTTCGCGGAGGCCGCGGGTCCTGTCGAGGCGCCCGTCCCGCGCGCGACGCTTGCTCTGCTGTTGGCGTAGCGCTCGGTCCGCGGCCAGTCAGGCCCAGATGGGGCCGACCGGCGGATAGATCGCGGTCAGTGACTGCCGGATCGTCGAAAGCCTGGGCGTGGCGTCGGCGCTGGGGTTGACCTCGAAGCTGGTGTCGAGCAGCATTCGCTGCCCCCAGGCGACCACCGGCTCGAGATTCGGATCACCTGGATCGGCCGCAAGCGTCCTGACATAGTCCTCGCGCCCGTAGACGAGGTTGCCACCGATCATCACCAGCTGCACCTCCGCCGGAGTGGACTGGCAGACCGATTCGTAGGCATCGTCGTCTTGACTGGCCATCACCACGACGTCGGCAACGCAGCCTACATCGAGATGGCCCAGCTTCTCACTTAATCCGGCCACTTCGGCCGCGCCGGAGGTGACCATTTTCACCAGCTGCTTCGCGGTGATCGGGTGGCCCTGGTTGGCCAATTCCTGTCGTGCCACCTTCATTTCGGCGAGCAGATTCAGTGATCCCGACGGCATCCAGTCGGCGCCGAGGGCCATGGGCAGACCCACGTCCAGGGCATCGCCGGCACGTGTGGTTTCGCCGTACAGCCTCAGGTTGGACTGCGGCGACCACACCAGCCGGGCACCGGCGTCTTTCAACTGTCCGAGCTGGTCGCGGCTCAGTGCGGTGCCATGGATGATCACTGTTGCCGACGTGAGCGCGCCAAGCTCCACCAGGTGCGCGAACTCCTTCTGGGACCTCTCGTTGTCGCGCCGGCCCTCGGCGAGGTGCAGGTAGTAGGCGTTGACCTCGCCCGCCGCGATCGCGTCGAGCACCTTCTTCATGGTGGGACCACCGCCGAACGATGTCAGGCTGGCCGGAAGGTCGATCGCCGCACGGGCTCGATGTTCACCGAACACCATTCCGTCGACGTTGCGCACCATCGATTCTCGTTTTCCCTGGGTGCTCAGGCTGGCTCCCTGGATGGCGGTGACCCCGCCGACGAGGGCACGGATTTCGGCGTACCGCAGTTGGGTGCCCTTGGGCAACTGCTTGATCAGCTCGTTCTGTGGTTTGCGGACAAGGTTCTGGTAGGGCGTGCTGGCCCGCCAGGTGTAGCGGTTCACGTAAGTCTTCGGCGGTTCCCACGGGGCGAACACGTTGAACTCCGGATGGCCGTGCAGGTCCAGCATGCCGGGCAGGATGACCCCACCCGTCTGCAGTGTCAGCGCATCGGTCGGCTTGCGCTGGCTGATGGCGACGATCTCACCACCGACGATGGTGACCCATCCCTTGCGTGCGCCGTTCGGTGTGATGATCTGTCCGCCAAGGGCAATCGCCTCGGCGGGCAGTGCTCTGGCTATCATTCCCCCTGGTCTGGGGGCTCGTCTAGGTGCGCGTCTGCGGGCATGCACTTCTTCGAGCGAATCGGGCATGGCCTCGAGATAGGCCGCCGTGAACAGGTCGGGTGTCTTCTTTTTGGCTCGTGGCGCCATGATCGATCCCCTCGAAGGTTCCTCCAATTAGACCTCCAACCGACTGGATGTGAGGTCTACTCGGTCGGGGGAGTGTGGAATCGACTCAGGAGGCAACATGGTCAGCTTCGACAACGGTCCGCCGGCCGCGCTCGCGAACCACTTTGCGCAGCTACCGGACATTCCCGAGCAGTTCCGCGAATTCTTTTGGTACGACTGGGGTCCGGTGTTCTACCGAGGGCGGTTGACGGGCAACGCGCGGTTCCTCGGCATCGCCTCCGATCCCGGTCCGACCGAGCGCGTGGTCGGCCGGACGCTTGTCGGCGACGCCGGGCAACGAGTGCAGGGCTTTCTGGACAAGATCGGACTTACCCGTAGCTATGTGCTCGTCAACGCATATCCCGTCGCCGTGCACCCGTCCGACGGTTCCTCCGCGAAACCGGTGCTTTCCGACAAGGATCAGCTGAAGTGGCGAAACCGTTTCTACGACATGGTCATTGGTGAAGAGCTCCAAGCGATTGTCGCGTTTGGCGGTAACGCAGTCGCTGCGCTGGACCTGTGGACGGGCAAGCCGGATGTTCTGACCCTAGAGGTCCCGCACCCATCCAGCCACGTGGAGTCGGTGTTACTGGAGAAGTGGCGCGAGGCGATCCCGAAGCTGCGCGCGGTGGTGACCCCGGACGACGATGGCAATGCGAGCGGTCCCAACTACGGCGACACGTTTGAGGAGGCTGATTACCGACGAATCCCGCCAGAGGATCTGCCTTTTGGACTACCACCCTGGATGGGCGACGACTCGTGGGGACGCCGGGCGACGCCCCGTCACAACAACTCGGTGAAGCGACCGAGCGCCGATGATGACCACACGCTTATGTGGCAGGCGCCGACCGCCCAGGAGCTCACCCCTCCCTGAGATGGCTACTCGGGCGCGAAGCCGTACACCTGGCCGTCGCTGGTGGCGGTGACGATGCGGCGGTCATGGCCGACCGACACGCCGACCGGCCAGCCTGTCGCCTGCGGCAGCGGATAGCTATTGACTGTGTGGCCGTCGGCCGGATCGAACACCAGCAGCGTCTGACCGTTCTCGCCGTCTTTGGCGACCGTGTACCCGACGCCGTTGCCTGCCCGGCTCGCCGTGGATAACGGGATGACGTCGTCGCGGGTCCACACCACTTCGCCCTTGTCGCCGCCGTCGCGGACCGCGACCAGCTTGCT
>JAVRPX010000567.1:0-4297 GCA_032161985.1 Mycobacterium sp. | reverse complement strand
CGAAGAGCTCGCGGAACGTCGCACACGACATCGCCGCGAACCCAAACAAGCCGAGATGCGTCAACCGGAACCTGCTGCCCACGTCGATGCCCAGCCCGGCGTGGTCCGGCAGCGCGGCCAGAAGCCTGCGCACCGCGCCGATCTCATCCGACGCCGCCACCGCCGCCTCGGGATCGTTAAGGTCGCCCGGCCCTATCCCGGTGCCCGCGAGGATCTCGGATGTCGCGACGCCGCGCTCGTTGGCGACCTCGCACAGCACCCGTGTGGCGTAGACCGGGCGTCGGAGGTCGGGCGACCACGTCGTCGACGCCATGTCCGAAACTCCCAACTCTCTGTCCGATAGTCCCATTCCGGGACGCGGGCTGTCACTCATACGCTTCATTCATGCCGGCACCAGCGCTGCGGCTGAGTACGTGGACCATGACGCGCGAGGCAATCACCATCGGTTTCGATGCTGACGACGGCTTCCTCGGCCGGTCTCGTGGACATGACATCACCCGATTTCGATGCGCCGGAAGACGATTCGTGTCGATCTCGCATCCGGACTACGTCGACCACGTGCTGCACCGCGCGCGGTTGAAATACGTCAAGTCCAACGTATCCGAGGCCATCCGAGCCGCCGCAGGCATCAACCTGCTGACCGACGAAGGCGACTCGTGGGCGGCCCACCGGACCACGCTCAACCCGACGTTTGCCCGCCGTCACCTCAACGAGATCGTCGACCTGATGATCGACCCGATCGAGCGGGTCACCGCCGACGTAGGCGCCGAGCAGGACTTCGACATGCACGCGGCGATGGTGGAGGCGACGTTGCGAGTGGTCGCGAACGCCCTGTTCAGCCAGGATTTCGGCCCCCTTGTGCACAGCATGAAGGACCTCACCACCCGCGGTCTGCGGCGCACGGAGAGGTTGGGACGGGTCGGCCTGTTGGGACTGCTGCCACGACCCGTGTACAACGCGCTGGCCTGGTCTACGTTCTCGGGAGTGCCGCTGCCACCACCGCTGCGGGAAGGCCAGAAGATCGCGCTGGCCCTGGACGCGGCGGTCAACGGGGTACTCGACGAGCGCATCGCTCATCCGACCGAGTCCGCCGATCTACTGAACGTGCTATTCCAGGCCGACAACGGGTCCTGGCCGCGCAAGCGGATCCGTGACGAGGCCCTGACTTTCATGCTCGCAGGCCACGAGACCACCGCAAACGCGATGTCATGGCTCTGGTACCTGTTGGCAGAGAACCCGGACGTGCGGGAGCGCATGCTCGCCGAGATCGACGACGCGCTCGGTGGTCGTCGCCCGACCGCCGCCGACCTGGCCCGGCTGCCGTGGACAACCGCCTGCGTCCAGGAGTCGCAGCGGTACTTCTCGGCCGTATGGATGATCGCACGTGAGGCCATCGAAGACGACGACATCGACGGGCATCACATCCGCCCGGGCACCACCGTGCTGATCCCTGTCCACCAGATCCACCACAACGAACGCTGGTGGCCCGACCCCGAGACGTTCGACCCGAACCGGTTCATTGGCGATGCCGTCAAGGACCGGCCCCGGTCGGCGTATCTGCCGTTCGGCGGCGGACGACGCATCTGCATCGGGCAGAGCTTCGCGCTGATGGAGATGGTGCTGATGGCGGCGGTCATGAGCCAGCGCTTCACATTCGACCTAGCCGGTGATCATGCGGTAGAACTCGAAGCGACGCTGACGTTGCGGCCCAAACACGGCTTGCGCGTCGTCGCGCACAGACGGGAGGCTTTATGACAGTGCCCGACTACGACACCGTCATCGTCGGCGCCGGCTTTTCCGGCATCGGCACCGCCATCAAACTCGACAAGTCCGGAATGGGCAACTACCTGGTGATCGAGGCCGGCGACGGACCGGGCGGCACCTGGTACTGGAACACGTATCCCGGTATCGCCGTTGACATTCCGTCGTTCTCCTATCAGTTCTCGTTCGAGCAGAGCCCGAACTGGACGCGCTCCTACGCGCGCGGGCGCGAATTGAAGGCCTACGCCGAGCACTGCGTCGACAAGTACGGTCTGCGCCGGAAGATCCGGTTCAACACCAAGGTGCTCGGCGTCGAGTTCGACGACAAGCACACGCTGTGGCATATTCGCACCGACCCCGGTGGAGACATCACCGCACGGTTCCTGGTCAATGCCGGCGGCGTGCTGATCACCCCGAACCTTCCCGACATCGACGGCGTCGACTCGTTCGCCGGCCTGACGATGCACACCGCGCGTTGGGACCACGAACAAGACCTCACCGGCAAGCGCGTCGCGATCATCGGGACGGGCGCCTCCGCGGTGCAGGTCATTCCCGAGATCGCGCCAATTGTGGACCGCCTCACCGTCTTTCAGCGCACGCCCATCTGGTGCTTTCCCAAGCCGGACGTACCGCTGTCGCCCGCGGTCCGGCGGATCATGCGGCTACCCGGCGGCAAAACCGTCCAGCGGTTGCTCAGCCAGGCCTATGTCGAGTTGACGTTCCCGCTGGCCGCGCAGTACTTCACGCTCAACCCGATGGCCAAGAACATGTCGAAGGTCGGTGAGGCGTACCTGCGCAAGCAGGTCGACGACCCGGAAGTGCGGGACAAGCTCACCCCGCGCTACGCCGTCGGCTGCAAGAGGCCGGGCTTCCATAACACCTACCTGTCCACGTTCAACCGCGACAACGTGGAGTTGGTGACCGAGCCGATCGACAAGATCACCGGCTCGGGCGTGGCCACCGTCGACGGCGAAACCCGGGATGTCGACGTGCTGATCCTGGCGACCGGGTTCAAGGTGCTCGACCCCGACAGCGTCCTGACCTACTCGGTCACCGGACCAGGCGGCAGGTCACTGACGCGGTTCTGGGACGAACACCGACTCCAGGCCTACGAGGGCGTCAGCGTTCCCGGATTTCCCAACTTCTTCACCGTATTTGGGCCATACGGGTACGTCGGCTCGTCCTACTTCGCACTGATCGAGGCGCAAACCCACCACATCGTGCGGTGCTTGAAGCGGGCCACGCGTCGCAACGCGGCACGTGTCGAAGTGACCCAAGAGGCCAACGACCGCTACTTCGCCGAGATGATGCGCAAGCGGCATACGCAGATCTTCTGGCAGGACAGCTGCCAGCTGGCCAACAGCTACTACTTCGACAAGAACGGCGATGTGCCACTGCGACGGGCAAGCACAGTCGAGGCGTACTGGCGCAGTCGCCGCTTTCCGCTCGACGACTACGTGTTCAGCTCCTAGACCGAAGCCTTCAGTTCCTCGACCTTGTCGGTCTGCTCCCAGGGCAGCTCGATGTCGGTGCGGCCGAAGTGGCCGTACGCCGCCGTCTGCGCGTAGATCGGGCGCAGCAGGTTCAGGTCGCGGATGATCGCGCCGGGCCGCAGGTCGAAGACCGACGTGATGGCCTTCTCGATCCGGGCTGGGTCGACGGTCTCGCTGCCGAACGTCTCGACGAACAATCCGACCGGTGCCGCCTTGCCGATCGCGTACGCGACCTGCACCTCGACCCGCTCCGCCAGCCCTGCTGCGACCACGTTTTTTGCCACCCAGCGCATCGCGTACGCCGCCGAACGGTCCACCTTGGACGGATCCTTGCCAGAAAACGCGCCGCCGCCGTGACGGGCCCATCCACCGTAGGTGTCGACGATGATCTTTCGGCCGGTCAAGCCGGCGTCGCCCATCGGACCTCCGAGCACGAACTTGCCGGTCGGGTTGACCAGCAGCCGGTAGTCGGAGGTGTCCATGGTGTCGTGTGCGAGGTCGCCGAGCACCGTGTTGACGACCTTCTCGCGGATGTCGGGGGTGAGGGTGTTCACCAGGTCGATACCGTCGGCGTGCTGCGTCGAGAGCACGACGGTGTCCAGCCGCACCGGGGTGGTGCCGTCGTACTGCACGGTGACCTGGGTTTTGCCGTCGGGCCGCAGATAGTCGAGCACGCCGTTCTTGCGAACCTCGGTCAGCCGGCGCGCGAGCCGATGGGCCAGCGCGATCGGCAGCGGCATCAGCTCCGGGGTGTCCTTGATCGCGTAGCCGAACATCAGGCCCTGGTCGCCGGAGCCCTGGGCGTCCAGCGGGTCGCCTGCGCCCTCGACGCGGGCCTCATGGGCGGTGTCGACGCCCTGGGCGATGTCGGGCGATTGCGCGCCGATGCCGATGTTCACACCGCAGGAGGCGCCGTCGAAGCCCTTGTCCGACGAGTCGTAGCCGATCTCGAGGATGCGCTCACGCACCGTGTTGGTGATATCGGCGAACGCCTCCTTCGCCGACGTGGTGACCTCGCCGACGACGTGCACCTGCCCGGTGGT
>JAVRPX010000566.1:0-16739 GCA_032161985.1 Mycobacterium sp. | reverse complement strand
GCGTCTGACCGGCGTCGAGCGCCACGGAGTCGAGTTGGTTGAGTTGACGGATGCGCTCGACCACCTGGCTGACCGGTACGTCGGGGGCGACCCGGTGGGCCACCTGCTGCAGCGTCTCCCCTGTCTGCACCTGAACTACGGCGAGCCGATCGGGCACCGGCGCTTCGACTCCGGTCACCCCGCCGAACTGTGCGACCAGTCCGAGCCACACCGTGATCGCCGACGCGACGAGCGCCAGCAGCACCGTGGTCGCAGGTGTGATGGGCCGCCTGCGGTGACTTGCACGCGACATCACCACCCCGGTTCCGCGGTAGCGCAGCGGCGCGACGGCGGGTCGGTTCGACCGCGGCCGCCGACGGGCGTCGGCCGGCCGCAATCCCGGCCTGACTTCGGGCGCCTGCTGGAATTCTCGGGTTTCGAGGATCGTCATCTTGCTTGCCTTCCGCTCCGGTTCTTCGCTCTTGTGTTCGAACATACTCGCTCACTTGTTCGATTTATAGAACATGTGATCGAACTGTTGCCAAACGATATGGCACCCCACCGACAGATTTCCGCGGCCGATCCCGGCCACACCTTGGAAGGCGACACGCCTCGAACACATGTTTGATTATTGGGCCGGCGGGGACTACATTCGGCGCCATGAGCGAAGACAGCAGCGGCACCCGCGCGGGTCTCACCGAGCGTCAGCGCACCATCCTGGACGTCATTCGCGCGTCGGTCACGTCCCGCGGCTATCCGCCCAGCATCAGGGAGATCGGCGATGCGGTCGGCCTGACATCCACGTCGTCTGTGGCTCATCAGCTGCGCACGCTGGAACGTAAGGGATATCTGCGCCGCGATCCCAACCGGCCGCGCGCCGTCGACGTGCGCGGCTCCGACGAGCTCGCGACGCCGATCGTCGCCACCGACGTTGCCGGCTCCGACGCGCTACCAGAGCCCACGTTCGTGCCGGTGCTGGGCCGCATCGCCGCAGGCGGGCCGATCCTGGCCGAGGAGGCCGTCGAGGACGTCTTCCCGCTGCCAAAAGAGCTTGTAGGTGAAGGGTCGCTGTTTCTGCTCAAGGTGGTCGGCGACTCGATGGTCGACGCGGCCATCTGTGACGGCGACTGGGTGGTGGTGCGTCAGCAGAACGTCGCCGACAACGGCGACATCGTCGCAGCCATGATCGAAGGCGAAGCCACAGTAAAGACCTTCAAGCGCACGCGCGGTCAGGTGTGGCTGATGCCGCACAACCCGGCGTTCGATCCGATCCCCGGCAACGACGCCGCGGTGCTTGGCAAGATCGTCACGGTCATCCGCAAGATCTAGCACAGCTTGGTGGCGCGCACCGCGCAGCCTCGGCTAGTTCGCCGGGACGAATCCGTTAGTGCGAGCGATTTCTTCGCTGGCGAACCAGATTTCGGCGCTCGCGTCGTCGTAGAGGGAACTTCCGGGCGCCCAGTACAACCCAGACTTGGTGTCCGCCTTGATCGGGTAGCCCTCCGGCGCCTGGCCCGGATCATCGAGCGGCAGGTGCAATGCGGTGCCGTTCGGTGCAGGTTCGTCGATCACAATCCGGGCGTGGCGTCCGGTGTCGGTCAGCGGGTCACGTTCGATGCCGGTCGGTATGCGCGTTGGCGTCGTATCGACCTTGTCGGGGTCTTCTTGCTCTTCATGCTCGTCGTGGTGATCCTGTTGCACCGGAATGGGTTCCTGCGACGTGTCCGCTTCATCGGCGTGGTCGGGCAATCCCCACGGCTTCACTAACGTCAGGTGAGTTTCGTGGCCCACTGATGCAGGCAACAGCGATCCCAGGCCCTGCCGCGCGTAACTATCGCCGGAGAACTCCGCCGAGTGGACATCGGCTGGCTCGTGTTCGGTGGCCGCCGTTCCGTAGCCGGGCGGCGCGCCGAACGCGAGCTCCGCATCATCGACCCCGAGCCCGTCGTCCGCGCCGCGGCGACGATTGCGCAGCGACGCGAAGGCCACCAACCCGACGAGCACCACCACGGGAACGATCGCGAGCAGCCACCACCAGGTCCATTGAAACCACTTGTTGCCGTTGGTATTCGAGGCCTCCGGATTGCTCGGCGCCTTGGGCTGCTCCAGTCCCGGAACCTGCAGGCCTGACAGCTGAGAAGCGAGATTCGGCGGCTCCGTGCTGAAGGTGTTCTTGTCCCGGTCCCAGGAGATCACGCCGCCGCTGAAGCGTTGGGTGATGACATCTCCGCTCCCGGTCTGATCAGCCATCGGCGCGCCGAGCGTGCCCGTGGCACCGCCCAGCTTCTCCCACGCGGCATTCATCGCACCGCGCACGATGACCGCGCCGTAGTCGGGCGTCCAGAAGATGACCGGTTTGTCCTCGGCGGCAAAGCTGCTCATCCGACTCTCGGTCGAGAGGCCGCCGTCGACCTCGCTAGACGTCGGAAGGCCCAGATCGCCCTCGGGGCCGCCGACGCTCTCGTACTTGGCCAGCACCTGGCCGGAGACGACGTTCGCGCCCGTCTCCGGGCTGTAGAAGATCTTTCCGCCTGCGAAGTTCTGCCCGAGGCCGTCGCGCCCGATCGGATACGGCGGACCCTGTGCGGCACCGAGCGGGCCCAGCGCTCCCCCGGCCGCGCGCCGGGCCGTGTTGATGGCCGACGTCGGGTCGTCCGGTATCTCCAGCCCCGAAAGCTGCCCGGCCAGTTCGGGTGGGACCGTGCTGAACGTCTTGGCCTTCGTGTCGTACGACAGCTCGCCACCGGTGAACTTCTGCGTGACGACGGCGCCGCCGTACGTCTCGTCCTCGGCAGGCACGCCGAGGACTCCCGACGAGCCGCCGAGTTTGTCCCACGCGGCGTTGATAGGCCCGCGCACCACCTGGGCGCCGGTGTCGGGGGTGAAGAAGATGACGGGCTTGTCGGCGGCGCTGAACGTGGTATTGCGGCTGTTCGGAGCGCGCCCGGCCCCCTCGTCGATGGTGGGAAACCCGAGGTCACTGTCGGCAGGCCCGCCAAGCGACTCGTACTTCGCCAAGATCAGGCCAGTCATGATGTGAGCACCTGTAGCGGGGGTGAAGAAGATCTTGCCGCCTGCGAGGTTCTGGCCGAAACCCTCGCCGATCGGGTAGACCCCGCCGTCCTTAGATCCAAGCGGGCCGGTGGCACCGCCGCCGGCGTCCCAATCCGCGCTGATCGCCGCGTCGGCGTCTGACTCGGGGGTGGCAGCTGCAACGGGGGCGAAAAGGATGAGCATCGCCGCGCTCATCAGGCCGATTGTCGTCCGCGCGATCAGCCCGCTTCCCACCATGCCCCGTTTCGTCATTCGACCAGTCACGTGGAGTGTCGCGTGCGTGACTGTGTCAAACGACGATAACGAAGGCCGGTCGGCGATACAGCGCAACCTCGGACCCGGCGCGCCGCCGTGATTCGAACTGGGACGGTTCTAGACGCCCATGCTGCGGCCGATGATCTCCTTCATGATCTCGGTCGTGCCGCCATAGATGGTCTGCACGCGAGCATCGAGATACGCCCGCGCGACCGGATACTCACGCATGTAGCCGTAGCCGCCGTGCAACTGCAGGCAGCGGTCGATGAGGTACACCTGCTTTTCGGTGGAGTACCACTTCGCCATCGCGGCCTGCTCTGCGGTGAGTTTCTCCTCGAGATGCAGCTTCAGGAACTCGTCCACCATCATCCGCACCACAGTGGCCTCGGTCGCCAGCTCCGCCAGCAGGAATCGGCTGTTCTGCTGACTACCGATCGGGCGGCCGAATGCCTTGCGCTCCTTGGTGTATTGCAGGGTCTCTTCGAGCACAGTCTCCATCGCTGCGGCAGCCATCACCGCGATGGCGATGCGCTCCTGCGGCAGGTTCTGCATCAGGTAGATGAAACCCGAGCCCTCCTCGCCGAGCAGGTTTTCGGCGGGGACTTTGACGTCGGTGAACGACAGCTCGGCGGTGTCCTGCGCGTCGAGGCCGATCTTGTCGAGCTTGCGGCCGCGCTCGAAACCTTCCATGCCGCGCTCGACGACCAGCAACGAGAAGCCCATCGCGCCCTTGTCCGGATCGGTCTGCGCCACCACGATCACCAGATCGGCATTGATGCCGTTCGTGATGAACGTCTTCGCGCCGTTGAGCACGTAATGGTCGCCGCCTTTGACGGCCCGGGTCTTGATGCCCTGCAGGTCGCTGCCGGTGCCCGGCTCGGTCATTGCGATCGCGGTGATGATTTCCCCTGTGCAGAACTGCGGCAGCCAGCGCTGCTTCTGCTCCTCATTGGCCAGCCGCAGCAGGTACGGCAGGACGACATCGTTGTGCAGACTGAAGCCGATCCCGCTGTAGCGACCCGCAACGGTCTCCTCGTTGATGATCACGTTGTATCGGAAGTCCGGGGTGCCACCGCCGCCGTACTCCTCAGGCACCGACATGCCGAGAAAGCCCTGCTTGCCGGCCTCCAGCCAGACGCCGCGGTCGACGATCTTCTCCTGCTCCCACTGCTCGTGGTACGGCGCGACATGGCGATCCAGGAACGCGCGATACGACTCGCGGAACAGATCGTGCTCGGGCTCGAAGAGGGTGCGGTCGTATTTGACGACGCTGCCCATGGCTGACCTCCATGAACTGGTACGGGCTGTTACCGCCAAAGGTACCCCATCCAACCGGATGGTTGGTCGAGGGCCGGTGTCGCCGACCGGGAGAGCGTCTTGGGCCGGTTCTAGACTCGCCGACATGCCCCACGCCCCGACGAGCCTGACCCATTGGGGTGGCTTCTCGGCGGCCATCGAATCCGGCGACATCGCTTCCGTCACACCGCTCGACGGCGACACCGACCCATCACCGCTGCTGGGCAACCTGCCAGGCGCCATTCGGCATTCCGCCCGCATCGCAACGCCTGCGGTGCGACGCGGTTGGCTGCGCGACGGGCCCGGCCCGAGCACGGGGCGTGGCGCCGATGAGTTCGTCGCCGTGTCCTGGGACGAGCTCACCGAACTCCTTGCCGGCGAGCTGCGGCGCGTCGTCGATACCCACGGCAACGAGGCGATCTACGGCGGCTCGTACGGCTGGGCCAGCGCCGGCCGGTTCCACCACGCGCAGAGCCAGGTGCACAGATTCCTCAAACTGGCTGGCGGATATACCTTTTCGCGGCACTCGTACAGCCTCGGCGCGACCGGCGTCATCATGCCGCGGGTGGTCGGCACGCACGACGATCTGTTCAAGCGGTCCACCGAGTGGGAGGTCATCGTCGAACACACGGATCTGCTGGTTTGCTTCGGCGGCTTGGCACTGAAGAACACCGGCATGAACCACGGTGGCACCACCGGCCACCCGGCCCGTGACGCGTTGCGGCGGTTCAGGGGCCGGGGTGGACGCATCGTGTCGTTCTCGCCGCTGCGCGACGACGTAGAGGGCGAGTACGAATGGCATGCGCCGGTGCCGGGCACCGACGTGGCCATCATGCTGGGGCTGGCCTACGTGCTGGCCACGGAGTCGCTGGCCGACCGGGATTTCCTGAGCACGTACTGCACCGGCTACGACCGCTTCGAGCGCTACCTGCTCGGTCTTGACGACGGCATCGCGAAATCGCCGCAGTGGGCGTCGACGATCTGCGGATTGTCCGCCGACGATCTGATCGCGCTGGCGCGGCGGATGGCGGCGGCGCGCACCATCGTGACGGTCAGCTGGTCGCTGCAGCGGATCCGGCACGGTGAGCAGGCACCGTGGATGGGCCTCACCCTGGCGGCAATGCTGGGCCAAATCGGCCTTCCCGGAGGAGGTTTCGGGCACGGCTACGGCTCGATGAACGAACCAGGATTGCCGCCGCTGCGCTTCGGGCTGCCGAAGCTGCCGCAAGGCCCCAATCCGGTGCAGAAATTCATCCCCGTCGCGGCGATCAGCGATATGCTGCTGCATCCCGGTGAAGGTTTCGACTACAACGGGCGGCGGCTGACCTATCCCGACATCAAGTTGGTGTACTGGGCAGGCGGCAACCCGTTTCATCACCACCAGAACATTCCACGGCTGCGGCGCGCATTCGGTCGCGTCGATACGATCGTCGTGCACGACCCGTACTGGACCGCGATGGCCAAGCACGCCGACATCGTCGTGCCATCGACCACGGCTTTCGAGCGCGACGACTACTCGGGTTCCCGCAACGACCCGCTGCTGATGGCCATGCCGAAACTGGCCGAGCGGTACGCGCAATCCCGCGACGACTACACGACATTCGCGGCGCTGGCCGACCGCCTCGGGTTCGGCGAGCAGTTCACCGAAGGCCGAACCGCGCGGCAGTGGCTCGTGCACCTGTACGACAAGTGGGCCGCCGGACTGGATTTCGCTGTGCCGAAGTTCGACGATTTCTGGGCGACGGGCAGGCTGCGGCTGCCGACCGAGGACGGGTTAACGCTGCTGGCAGACTTCCGGGCCGATCCGAAAACTCACCGGCTGAACACGCCCAGCGGCCGCATCGAGATCTTCTCGTCAGCCATCGACGGATTCGGCTACGACGACTGCGCCGGCCACCCGAAGTGGTTTGAGCCGTCCGAATGGCTCGGCGGCTCGCGGGCTGCGCGCTATCCGCTACACCTGCTTGCCAACCAACCGGCGACCCGGCTGCACAGCCAGCTCGATATCGGCGCCGTCAGTCAAGGCTCGAAAGTGCAAGGGCGCGAACCGATCCGGATGCATCCGGCCGACGCAGCGGCTCGCGGACTCGCCGATGGAGACGTGGCGCGGGTGTTCAACGACCGCGGCGCCCTCCTGGCCGGCGTGGTGGTCGACCACCGCCTGCGCCGCGACGTGGTTCAGCTGGCTACCGGCGCCTGGTTCGACCCGGCCGACCCCGCCGATCCGGACGCCATGTGTGTGCACGGCAATCCGAACGTGCTCACCGACGACGTCGGCACGTCGTCGTTGGCGCGTGGCTGCACCGGCGCGCACGTGCTGGTTCAGGTAGAGAAGTTCGACGGCCCGCTGCCACCGGTGCGGGCACATCAGCCTCCGATGATCGTCGACCGATGACCGAGGCGCTGACCGTCGAAGAACGTGGCCGGACAATCACGTTCACGTTCGACGACATGATGCGCTACCACGGGCCACACTCCCCCGCCGGCGTCGCGATGGCATTCAAGGTCATGCAACGGGCGTTCGCGACCCTCTCCCCTGACGGGCCACCCGAGCGCCGGTCGGTCACCGTGCGCACCGCGTTTCGTGGCCCAGGCGCGCGAGACGGGTTCGAGGCGGTGACGCGCGCAGTCTCCGACGGTCGCTACACGGTGGATCGGGCGCTCGTCAGGGCGGACCGCGGCCGACTACTGGAAGACTTCGTATTCGTGGTCGAGGTCGGCGGCCGCGCCGCGACCTTACTTCTGCGCGACGGGTTCGTCACCGAGGAGTTCATCCACCTGGCCCGCGCCGAAGACCGTACCGAAGCCCAGGAGCGGCGGCTCGACGATTTGAAAGCGGACCTGGCGCAGCGCGTGATGAGCGCGGCTGCCGCCCATGTCCTCGACATACTCGACAACTAGCCGACCGCAACCCGCGCGCCGCGTCCGAACGTGCACCTGCGAGTGGATACCTCAAAATAATAGCCAGGAACAACTGCAGCTAACATGATGATTTCTCGCTAGCGCGATAGACGCAAACCCGCGGTGCCACAGTAGCGCGTTTGGGGATTTGCCACAGAGAGTCAGCCTCCCAGTGGAGACCCACGCTCCTACGGCCGGTGCCACCCGATCCGACAGTGGGGCGGGCGAGCGGCCGATGGCGCAGACGACTGCCGCCGACCCGTCCGCGTGGCTCACAGCGGGCGGTGACCCGCTCGATGACAGTCGGCGAGTGGGGACTTAACGCACAGTCTAGAAAGTTGCGAACTCGCGAAGGCTGGCCGCCAACGGAATCGGCACCCGCGCCTTGATCCTGGTGCCGTCGGCGGTGTGCTCAGTCGCGTCGACGCGGCCGTCGGCGTGCACCCGGTTGACGAGATCGCCGCGGTCATACGGGATCGTCACATCCACCGTGGTGTCGGTGGGCGCGATCAGCTCGGCCATCCGCTGCTGCAGCCGGTCGAGGCCGTCGCCGGTGCGCGCGGAGACGAAGACGGCATCGGGCAGCGCCCGTCGCAGCTGAGCCAGCGCCAGACCGCTGGCCGCATCAATCTTGTTGACCACCAACAGCTCCGGGGCCGGCTTACTGTCGTGGTCGGCGATCACCTCGTTGACCACTTGGCGTACCGCATTGATCTGGGCCAGCGGGTTGACGTCGGACCCGTCGACCACGTGCACCAGCAGGTCGGCGTCAACGACCTCCTCCAACGTGGAGCGGAACGCCTCGACCAGCTGGGTTGGCAGATGCCGCACGAACCCGACCGTGTCGGTGAGCACGAAGGGCCTGCCGTCCTCGAATTGCCCACGGCGGGTAGTGGGCTCGAGTGTCGCGAACAACGCGTTCTCCACCAGGACACCCGCACCGGTCAGAGCGTTCAGCAGGCTGGACTTGCCTGCGTTCGTGTAGCCGACGATCGCGATCGAAGCCACGTCGCTGGCCAGCCGACGGCTGCGTTGAGTGTCGCGGACCTTCTTCATGTCCTTGATCTCGCGGCGCAGCTTGGACATTCGTTCGCGGATGCGCCGACGATCGGTCTCGATCTTGGTCTCGCCGGGACCGCGAGTTCCGACACCACCTCCGCTGCCGCCTGCGCCACCACCCTGCCGCGACATCGACTCACCCCAGCCACGCAGTCGCGGCAACATGTACTCCATCTGCGCGAAGGCGACCTGGGCCTTGCCTTCGCGGCTGGTGGCGTGCTGGGCGAAGATGTCGAGAATCAGCGCGGTGCGGTCCACGACCTTGACCTTGACCGCCTTCTCGAGCGCGTTCAGCTGCGCTGGGCTCAGCTCACCGTCACAGATCACGGTGTCAGCACCGGTGGCGAGCACGACCTCACGCAGTTCCTGGGCCTTGCCAGAGCCGATGTAGGTGGAAGGGTCGGGCTTGTCGCGGCGCTGAATCATGCCCTCGAGTACTTCGGACCCGGCGGTTTCGGCGAGCGCGGCGAGTTCGGCGAGGCTGGCATCCGCGTCCTTGGCGCTGCCGTCGGTCCACACGCCGACCAACACGACGCGTTCCAGCCGCAGCTGCCGGTACTCGACCTCGGAGACGTCGGCGAGTTCGGTCGACAGACCCGCCACGCGGCGCAGCGCCGTGCGGTCTTCGAGGGCGAGCTCGCCCGCGCTGGGTATGTCGTTACGGGGAAAATCGGGATAAGTCATAGGCCCTAACAGATTTGCACGGCTAGTGAGGCTCGTGCACTGGAATTAACGCTGCGCAACGCGCCACCATTCCTCCGAGATCTCGCCGCGCGCCACCAGAACCGATGGGCCGCGCAGGTAGCTGGTGGCGTCGGTGACCGCGACGGTGACCTCACCGCCGGGGATACACACCCGCAGCGTGCCCGTGGTCGCGCCATCGAATGCCAGCGCCGCGACGGCGGCGGCGACGGTTCCTGTGCCGCACGATCGGGTTTCGCCCACACCTCTCTCGTGTACCCGCATCGACACCGTTCCACCGTGCGGCGCGGTCAGCACCTCGACGTTGACCCCGTCTGGGAACTGCGTGCGATCGAACGAAACCGGTGCGGCGACGTCGAGGGCCGCGAGTTCGTCGAGGGTGAGGTCGGGGTCGACGCACGCAAGATGGGGGTTGCCAACGTCGATGGCGAGCCCGGCGAACGACCGTCCGCCGACGATCGCCTCACCCGTGCCGAGCTGGTTGGTCTTGCCCATCTCGACCGTGACGTCCGCGGTGGTGTCGTCCCATTGGTGCAGCACCACGGGGCGGGGCCCGGCCAGCGAGCCGACGACGAACTCGTCACGGCTCTCCAGCCCGCTTGCGCGCAAGTAGTGAGCGAACACCCGCACCCCGTTGCCGCACATCTGCGCGATGGAACCGTCGGCGTTGCGGTAGTCCATGTACCAGTCGCCGGCGGCAACACCTTCGGGCAGCCGATCGAACACCCCGGCAGCCAACGCCGCCTCCGCTCTCGTGATCCGCAAAACCCCGTCGGCGCCCAGACCTCGGCGCCGGTCGCAAAGCGCGGCCACGGCGGCCGGCGTCAACGACAGCAGGCCATTGGGGTCGGGCAGCAGCACGAAGTCGTTCTGCGTGCCGTGGCCCTTGGCGAACATCACGTGTTCAGGATACGTGGCGCCATACCCGCAGCGTGTGCTCGACATTGGCGGCAAACCCGCCGGTGCCGCCGTCGAGCCACACGATGCGGTGGTCGCGGCGGAACCACGACCGCTGGCGGCGGACGTAGCGGCGGGTGCCGAAGAAGGTCGGCTCGCGGGCGGCGGTTCCGTCGCCGCCGCCGTCTACGTCCGCGATCACCTGGGCGTAGCCCAACGCCCGCGACGCGGTGACCCCCTCGCGCAGGCCAGTGTCGAGCAGCGACCTCACCTCACCGACGAGGCCGTCGTCGAACATCTTGTCCGTCCGCTGGGCCAGCTGCTCATCGAGAAGCGCTGTGTCCCAATCCAATCCGAGGATCGCGGTGTCCCACCTGGGTGTGCCTATCACCGGCGCCGACGCCGCGAACGGTTGTCCGGTCAGCTCGACCACCTCCAGCGCCCGCACGATGCGGCGAGCGTCGGTGGGCAGGATCGACGAGGCGGCGTCGGCGTCGGCGCGAGCAAGCTCCTGATGCAATGCGCCGACGCCGATCTCGGCCAGCCGGCTCTCCCATCTGGCCCGCACGGCAGCGTCGGTCGCGGGGAACAACCATTCGTCGAGCAGCGACTGGATGTACATCATGGATCCGCCGACGACGATCGGGACCGCGCTGCGGGCGGCGATTGCCTCGATATCGGCGGCCGCGGCCTGCTGGTAGCGGGCGACGGTGGCCGTCTCGGTGACGTCGAGAACGTCGAGCTGGTGGTGCGGGATGCCTCGACGCTCGGAAACCGGCAGCTTCGCGGTGCCGATGTCCATGCCGCGGTAGAGCTGCATCGCGTCGGCGTTCACGATCTCCCCGCCGACGCGTTCGGCGACGGCCAATGCCAACGCCGACTTTCCTGTGCCGGTCGGGCCGATGATCGCGATGGGCCTCATGGCATCCAGACGCCGGCGAAGTAGCCGACGCCGTAGGGCGCGCCACGGTAGAGCTCCTTGGCCGACCGAGGCGCTTCGGTGAGCCCGGCCATCACCTGGTAGGCGACCCGGCCGACGACGGTGTCGGGCAGTCGGGTCAGCGCGGCGGCATCGCCTGCCGCGAGCGCATCGTCGAGAGCGGCCTGTGTGGGTATCGAGTCGGGTTCGTAGCCGCCGGGTGCAGGCGGGGTGAGCGTGTGCGCGCCGTCGGCCACGACGAGCACGCCGACCGGATCGACCGCGGCGTCGATCTCGGTGCGCAACCGGCGACCACGGGCCAGAGCGGCGTCGACGTCATGGTCGGCGGCGAACACCTGGACCTCAGCCCGTGCTTCTGGCTTGGCCTGTCCGCGGACCCAGCCCGCGACCAATGCGCACAGCGGAAGTTCGCGGAGTGTTTCGGCGGCGCCGGGTGACAGCGTGACGCGGCGATCGACGCCGTAGCCCGCGAAGGTGCCTGTCACGTCAGGTCCCAGCACCGCGTCGGCGGCACCGACACCCACCGCGATCCACCTCGACGGGAGCGACTCCGCTGCGGTGAACACCGCCTCCCGCAGTTCGGCGAGTTCCACGGCAGCGGTTGCCGCCAGCTCGGGGACCATGACAGGTGCCGACGGGATGATCGCAACGGCGCTCAGCACGCCACCAAACTAATGCTCACGCGGGTTGCGTGGTGGCACCGGCCGCCTCGCCGCGGGCAAGTGCAACCGTCGCCAGCACCATCACCGCCACCGCGACGATCAGCGTCAGCCACCCAGCGTCCCCCGGCCGCAACGTCTCGCCAAGCACGACGATGCCGAGCACCGACCCGACCACCGGCTCGGTGACCGTCATGGTCGGCAGCGACGCCGTCAGCGCGCCCGCCCGGAACGACGACTGCTGCCAGGCCGTGCCCGCGACGGCGACCAGCGCCCACACATACAGCTCGGGTGTCCTCAGCAGCACCCACAGACCGTCGTCGAGACGGTCCACCACACCCTTGGTCAGCACCGCGAACACGCCCCACAGCGCGCCCGACACCAGCGCCAGCAGCACCGCGCTGACAGTTCCTGACCAGATCCGCGCGCCCACCACGCACAGCACCAGCGCGGGCCCGAGCACGGCGATCACCGCAGTCCACGTCTCAAACGACGCCCGGGAATGCCCCGCGGTCGGGTTACCGACGGTCACGATGACCGCGACCGCGGTGGCCAGGAGTGCCGCCCAAGTCCAGTTCCAGCGCGACACCTTCCGGTGCGTCAACCACGCGTTGATCGGCAGCGCGAATAGCAGCGAAGTGACGAGCAGCGCCTGCACCAACAGCACCGAGCCAAAGCCGAGCGCGGCGGCCTGCAGCCCGAATCCAGCGGCCGAGACCAGGCTGCCCAGCCACCACTTACCATCGCGCAGCAAGCGCATGAACAGCTCGACGTGGCTGACCGGTTCGTCGGTCACCTCCTGGGCGGACCGCTGATGGATGACGTCGCCGATCGCGATGAAGAACGCAGCGCCGAGGGCGAGCAGGGCGGCGATATCCGCCTTGTCCATCCACGGCCTCCCGTTTGTGTTGGGAAGAGCGTAGGCAAATGCATAGCGAAAGGCGTGGGCACGGGCCGCGGCGACCTGTTTGAATAGCGTTCGAGCTATCAGGCGCCGCGTCGCGCGGCAGGTGCGCGGGTCCCCCGCGCGGAGGGTACGAGGTAACGGTATGACGACCATCGAGCCAGGTGGGGACGCCTCCACCCCCAAACCCGCTCCCCGGCCAGGACCGCCGCGTCCCGTCCCTCGCCCCGGCAGGCCTGCGGCGACGGTCGCCGCACCGGTATCGAGCGATCCGCACCGGTTCGGCCGCGTCGATCCCGATGGCACTGTCTGGCTGATCACCGGGTCCGGTGAACGCGTCATCGGCTCGTGGCAGGCCGGTGACACCGAGGCCGCGTTCGAGCACTTCGGCCGGCGCTTCGACGACCTGCACACCGAGGTCGCGCTGATGGAGCGGCGGCTGGAGTCAGGGACCGGCGATGCCCGCAAGATCAAGTCGGCCGCCGCTGCGCTTGCCGAGAGCCTGCCCGAAGCGCACGTGCTGGGTAATGTCGACGCGCTGGCCGCGCGGCTCGCCACCATCGTCGAGCACGCCGATGCCCACGCCCAGGCGGACAAGGCCAAGCGCGACGAACACCGTGCCGCACAGACCGCACGCAAGGAGGCCCTGGCCGCCGAGGCCGAGGACCTTGCGACGAATTCGACGCAGTGGAAGGCCGCAGGAGACCGGCTGCGCGAAATGCTCGAGGAGTGGCGGACCATCAGCGGGCTGGACCGCAAGACCGATGATGCGCTGTGGAAGCGGTATTCGACGGCCCGCGAGACCTTCAACCGCCGCCGCGGCTCCCACTTCGCCGAACTCGACCGCGAACGCGCAGGCGCCCGGCAGGCCAAGGAGGCGCTGTGCGAGCGCGCCGAGGAACTGGCCGACTCCACCGACTGGGGCGCGACCGGAGGAGCGTTCCGCGACCTGCTGACTGAATGGAAGGCTGCCGGACGCGCCGCCAAGGACGTCGACGACGCGCTGTGGCAGCGGTTCAAGGCCGCGCAGGACATCTTCTTTTCCGCCCGCAATGCCGTTAGCTCCGAGCGCGACGCGGAGTTCCGGACGAACGCCGAAGCCAAGGAGGCACTGCTGGCCGAGGCGGAGAAGCTCGACACCTCCGACCTGGACGCAGCACGTGCCGCGTTGCGTGCGATCGGCGACAAATGGGATGCGATCGGCAAGGTGCCCCGCGAGCGCGGCCCCGAACTGGAGCGACGACTGCGCGCCGTGGAGAAGAAGGTGCGCGACGCCCCATCCGGAGGCGTCGACCCGGAAGCACAGGCCAGGGCAGACCAATTCCGTTCTCGTGCAGAGCAATTCGAACGACAGGCGGAAAAGGCCGCGGCGGCGGGGCGGACCAAGGATGCCGAAGAGGCGCGTGCCAACGCCGAACAGTGGCGTCAATGGGCCGACGCCGCCGCCGAGGCGCTGGGCAGGAAGGCCTAGGGCTTCCCTGACCCGTTGTCGGTGTTGTCGGTGTTGTCGGTGTTGTCGTGAAGGGTGTCCAAGAAGCCCTTCTTCTGGCGCTCGGCGGTGATCCGGCGGCGTTCTTCCTCGGCCGCGAGCTGAAGCGCGGTGCGTGCCCACACCGCGCGGGCCCAGTTGAAGGCCAGCACGATCACCGCGAGCCACGCGATGATAAGCCCGATGCCAGGGCCAGGGTGGTGCGCGGGCGCGGTCTGCCGCGACCACACCGCCAGCAGACCCATGAAGGACGCCACGGTGGATCCGGCCAGTGCGATCCACGCCAGCGCCCATCGACGGGTCAACAGCGCCAGCATCGAGAAGCCGACACCGAATACCAGTGCCAGCCAACTGAACACCCGCGACGGTAGTGCAATGCCGTTGCGGATCGCTATGTCGTCACCCACCAGCACGTCCCAGCCCTTGGCGTCGCCGGTGTGCGGCAGCACGAACGTCAGCAGCAGCACGAATACACCGACGGCGATCACCAACGCACGTGCGCCCGGGTCGATTTCACGCGCCACACGGCGTTCGGCAGCCTCGATATCGCCCTTGAACTCTTCGAAGTCGCCCTTGTTCGGATCGCCTCCGGTCACCGGGCACACCCGGACGAAGCGGACTGTTGTGCCGGCACACCGATAACGGGCATGCCGAGTCCGACACCGGTGCGGGGTTTCTCGCCCGCTGCGTGTGCGTCGCCGGCACGGGTGCGCCGATGGGTGTGCGGGCCGCCGTCGGCGATCAGGTGGTGCGGCGCGGCCTCCGTTACCCTGGTGGTGACGATGTCGCCGGGCCGGATCGCGAGACCTGCCGGATTGAAATGCACGAGCCGGCCGTCGCGGGCGCGTCCCGACATCCGAGCGGTGCTGGCGTCCTTACGGCCTTCGCCAGTGGCCACCAGCAGCTCGACGGTTTGTCCGACCTGCGCGGCGTTCTCCTCTAGAGAGATCTTCTCTTGAAGGTCGACTAGCCGTTGATAGCGTTCTTGTACAACCGCTTTCGGAAGTTGTCCGTCCAGCTCGGCGGCCGGCGTGCCGGGGCGCTTGGAGTATTGAAAGGTGAACGCGCTCGAGAACCGCGCCTGGGCCACCACGTCGAGCGTGGCCTGGAAGTCTTCTTCGGTTTCACCGGGGAACCCGACGATGAGGTCGGTGGTGATCGCGGCGTGCGGGATCCCCGCCCGCACCTTCCCTATGATGCCGAGGTAGCGCTCGGAGCGATACGAGCGCCGCATGGCCCGCAGGATGCGGTCGGAGCCGGATTGCAACGGCATGTGCAGCGTCGGGCACACATTCGGGGTGTCGGCCATCGCGTCGATTACATCGTCGGTGAACTCGGCAGGGTGCGGAGAGGTGAACCGCACCCGCTCGAGGCCGTCGATGCGCCCGCACGCGCGCAGCAGTTTGGCGAATGCGCCGCGATCACGGGACTGGCCGGGGTCGGCAAAGGAGACTCCGTACGCGTTGACGTTCTGGCCCAACAGCGTCACTTCCAGCACGCCCTGGTCGACGAGTGAAGCCACCTCGGCCAGTACGTCGCCGGGTCTGCGGTCGACCTCCTTGCCGCGCAGCGCAGGCACAATGCAGAAGGTGCAGGTGTTGTTGCAGCCGACCGAGATCGAAACCCATGCGGCATAAGCGGATTCGCGTGCCGCAGGCAGCGAGGACGGGAATTCCTCCAGCGCCTCTATGATTTCGACTTGAGCTTGGCGGTTGTGGCGGGCGCGGTCGAGCAGCGTCGGCAGCGACCCGATGTTGTGGGTACCGAACACGACGTCCACCCACGGGGCTTTCCGCAGGACGATGTCGCGGTCCTTCTGGGCCAGGCAACCGCCGACGGCGATCTGCATGTTGGGGTCGGCCTGCTTACGCGGCGCGAGGTGGCTGAGGTTGCCGTACAGCTTGTTGTCGGCATTTTCGCGTACGGCACAGGTGTTGAACACGACGACGTCGGCGTCGGTCCCTTCGGCAGCGCGCTGGTATCCGGCGGCTTCCAGCAACCCGGCCAGTCGTTCGGAGTCGTGCACATTCATCTGGCAGCCATAGGTGCGGACCTGATAGGTGCGACTCTGCTGGCGAACGGGGCTGGTCCCGTTCACCTCCTTCGCCACCATCGAAGTCACGGCCCTATCGTACGGACGCGTCGGCAGAGCGATCTGAGTGGATTCGCGAGTTCCAGGCAAGCTGAGCGTTCCCTGGGTAATGTCTGCACCCATGGGGAGCCCCGCTTCAGAAGTAAAGGATGCGGATCCGAGTCCTTCGGGCGTGCCGATGATCTCCATCAAGTCGGTGAACAAGCACTTCGGCGCTCTGCATGTGCTCAAGGATATCGATCTAGATGTCGATCGCGGCGAGGTGATCGTCGTGCTGGGGCCGTCGGGGTCGGGCAAGTCGACGTTGTGCCGCACCATCAATCGGCTCGAGCCCATTGACTCCGGCACGATTGCGATCGACGGTGTGGTGCTACCTGACGAGGGACGCAAGCTGGCGCAGCTGCGGTCTGATGTCGGCATGGTATTCCAGTCGTTCAATCTATTCGCGCACAAGACAATTCTCGACAACGTCACGCTTGCACCGATGAAGGTGCGCAAGAAGTCGAAGGCCG
>JAVRPX010000565.1:0-5859 GCA_032161985.1 Mycobacterium sp. | reverse complement strand
CCGAGCTGGTACATCAGACGGGCTCGCTGTTCCTCGATGACATGTACCTGCTTGAGAAGTACGACGGCGAGATCGATGCGCCCTGGCGGGCAGCCGAACTGGCCCAGCAGATCGGTTCGGCCAACCTGGTCATCCTGGCCAACCACGGCGTCATCGCCACGGGGCGCAACCTGGCGGAGGCCGTCTACCGGGCCGTGTCCATCGAACGCGTCTGCCGTCTGGCGTACGACGTGATGGTCACTGGGCGGACCCCGTCGAAGATGAACCGCGGCGACATGATCGGCATGCAGGCGTCGCTGATCGAACGCGCCGCCGACGTGTACTGGGCCGGTGCGGCCCGGATGACCATCAAGGCCGACCGTAGCGTTCTGACCTAGAGCTCCAGCGGTTTTCAAAGAAGAGAGGGTCACGCACCATGAAGTCCATCGACGAGATGTCGGCCGATCTCAGCTTCACGACTGCTAAGTCCGGCGCTGACAAGACCGTCACCTTCCTGCCCGAACCCGAACGCGCCGAGCGCCGCTATACCGTCATCTCCGTCGACGACCACATCGTGGAGCCGCCGGACACCTTCGAAGGGCGCGTTCCGCAGAAGTTCGCCGACCGCGCGCCAAGGGTCGTCGACACCGACGACGGCGGTCAGACCTGGATGTACGACGGGCAGTCACTGCCCAACGTTGGCTTCAACGCGGTCGTCGGCCGACCGGTGTCGGAATTCGGCTTCGAGCCCGCGCGGTTCGACGAAATGCGGCGCGGCGCATGGGATATCCATGAGCGCATCAAGGACATGGACCTCAACGGTGTGTACGCGTCGCTGAACTTCCCGTCGTTCCTTCCGGGTTTCGCCGGGCAGAGGCTGCAGCAGGTCACCAAAGACCGCGACCTCGCGATGGCGTCGGTCAGGGCGTGGAATGACTGGCACATCGAGGCGTGGGCCGGCGCGTACCCCGATCGCATCATCCCTTGCCAGCTGCCGTGGCTGCTCGACCCTGAAGTCGGCGCGAAGATGGTCTACGAGAACGCCGAACGCGGCTATCGCGCGCTGACGTTCAGCGAGAACCCGGCGATGTTGGGACTGCCGACCATTCACTCGGGTTACTGGGATCCGTTGATGGCGGCGTGCGCTGCGACAGGGACGGTGGTGAACCTCCACATCGGCTCGTCGGGCACGTCCCCGGCGACCACCGACGACGCACCGCCGGATGTGCCGGGTGTGTTGTTCTTCGCCTACGCCATCACTGCCGCGGTGGACTGGCTGTACACGGGTGTTTGCACCAGATACCCGGACCTGAAGATCTGCCTGTCGGAAGGCGGGATCGGCTGGGTGGCAGGGCTTCTCGACCGACTCGATCACATGCTGAGCTACCACGAGATGTACGGGACGTGGAAGGCGCTCGGTGAAACGCTGACACCTGCGGAGGTGCTGAAGCGAAACTTCTGGTTCTGCGCGGTTGAGGACCAGTCATCGTTCGTCCAGCACGAACGCATCGGCTCGGACAACATCCTGCTCGAAGCCGACTACCCGCACTGCGACTCCACGTGGCCGCACACCCAGCGCACCATCCATGAGCAGATCAGCGGGCTTCCCGATGCCATCATCCGAAAGGTGACGTGGGAGAACGCGTCCCGGCTCTATCAGCATCCAGTACCGGTCGCTGTGCAAGCCGATCCCAACGCATTCTGATCGCCGTCCGACAGTCAGCGGGGTGCGTTCATCGGTATCGGTGCGTCCGTCGACGAGCTCGAGAGTGTCGGCATACCCAGTGTGGCGGTTGGGCTGTAGATGCTCGTGTTGACCGGCCCGCCGAAATGCTCTGGGACGACGGGGTTCGCCTGAGCGTGCGTAGCGCCTGCAGCGACGGACAGCGCGCCCATCGCGACGACGGCACTTGCGCCGGTGAGGGCCGCCGCAACTCGAAACGTGTACTTCTTCACCTTTGATCAACCTCCGATCGATTTCATCGGTGTCGATCTCCAATGTGCCAGTCGAATGAGTCTCCATGTGATCCTGGCAGCGGATTCTCAACCACATCGGAGGCGCACACAGCATCGTCCGATGCTCACAGCGCTCCTCAAGCTGACGCTGTTCTAGCTCTTATACACGCGACTTAGCGTCGAGATGCGTTGCACGCTTGGTCATCAACGGAGCAGATCGCGATGCTACAAAGATCCGCCCGCAGGCTGGTATCCCCCGCCCGGCTGGGCTCCGCCGCCGGGGTGGGTCGGGCCTTGGGCCGGACCACTCTTCGATCTGTTCCACCCGCTGCGCTGCGCGTAATCCACGCTCTGAGCCTGCTCCGGACGGGGCAGGCTCAGGGCCGATCGATGCAGGCGCCGGTCACGGCTGACGGCAGCGCGGTGAGATCCGCAGCATCGCCACGTCGTGAGGGGCCACCGTGCGGCTAATCTGGCCGGCGCCGGTGGTATCGGTGTGGGACCACAGGTCACGGACCGTGTAGCAGGGTCCACGTGGCAACCCAACGGCAGGTGCGTCGACTGCAATGGTGGCGGGCTGTTGGTCGGCGTTGAACAGTGCGACGGCCACGGTGCCGTCCGCCAGTGGTTTGATCAGCACGCGCGGATCCTGGACAGATGGCGTGGCCCGCGCCACGAGTGAATCCTGGTCGACATCGATGACGTCGACGTTGGTCAGGATGTTGCGCGTCGAGTCGGTCATCGACCGCACGTCGTTGCCGGCGATCAGCGGTGCGGCCAGCATGGCCCACAGCGAAAAGTGGGCGCGCTGTTCGGATTCCGTCAAACTCGGCTGGGCAGTCGCACGCCAGACGAGTTGGGGGT
Organism: Mycobacterium sp.; assembly: GCA_032161985.1. GTDB lineage: Bacteria > Actinomycetota > Actinomycetes > Mycobacteriales > Mycobacteriaceae > Mycobacterium. Next base: position 3,060 of record JAVRPX010000565.1, on the reverse strand, counting down.
CGGAGAGGACGAACTTCTCGCTGAGGTTCTTGAGCCTGGAAGGGGTCACCTGGTAACCGGCGATCATTGCGCGGTTGACGGCTAGGCGATTAACGAAGAACTCGCTCCAGGACAAGCCGACCACAAGCATGTCGGGGTCGTTCGAGTAACCCGGATGTTGTTGCCCCGCGACGGTCCTCGAGGCGGCAAACGCATCCGGCACACCGAGATAGGTGCCCGTCAGGAAGGAATCCGAGCTGTCGAGCGGAGGGAGCGTACTACGCCACACAGGGACCAGGTCGGCGCTGGTCCGTGCCATGTCGGCAATGCCCGACCAGTCGTATTTCACGCCGGCACGGTGGTCGCTGGAACTGTTGGGATTGATGCTGTAGAAAAACGGACGGCCCGTGGCGCGCAGTGCATTTCGCATGGCGGTGAAGGCTTGCACTTGGTCGGCGTGGTCGGCGTCGCTGCGGCACCAATCGTACTTCAGATAATCCACACCCCAGTCGGCGAAGGTGCGCGCATCGATAGTCTCGTGTCCTCTGCTAGCGATCCGCAGATCCTGGCCGCATATCTCGTTGAACGGGCTGGCGTAGATGCCGAGCAGCATCCCACGGTCGTGCGCGTAGGAGGCTACCGCCGCGATACCGTCAGGGAATTCGGTCGGATCGGCACGCAACGTGCCGTCAGCGCCACGGGTCGGCGCCGCCCAGCCTGCGTCGAGGTTGACGTACCGATAACCGGCGTCGCGCATACCAGACGAGACCATCGCGTCGATGGTCTGCTTGACCGTCTGCTCGCTGAGCGGGATTCCCGAGTTCCAGGAATTCCAGCCCATAGGTGCGGTCAGGCGAACTGGGGCACCCGAACCGACCGGTGCCGTGCCGCCACATCCGACGGCAACCGCGCAGACGAGATTGAATAGCACGATGGCCGATATGAATCGGGCTCCCACCGGCCGAGCATCGCCGATCAAGATTGGCGGACGCTGTGCGCTATCTGCGGTGATGCTGTGTGCTCGTGGGCGCGTATGCAATTGATCCCCGACGTTCCTCGCTAATCCTGATGGACTTGCCGTCTCGACCGCACAGTGCCACGGACCCGAGGTCTGCATCATCAGCGGGCGCCGGCAGTAGTTGCTCGTGAGCGCCTGGGCGATCGTGTACTCGACGCCGGGATCCGAAATCAGTCTGCTCACAGCGACATTCGCGCCACACACCCCTATTGTGAGGCAGTCGACTCTAGGAGTGATCTTGAATCTGAGGCTCATCGTGGCCGGAGCAACAGTCTGGGGCGCGGTGAGCCTAGGCTCACTGCTCGGTACCGCCGTGGCGGCCGCCGATCCCGTCGCCCCTCAACTGCCCGCCGAGCAGGCGGCGGCATCCGATCCGGCCACCCCTGACGGCGAAAGCCAGAAGGACCAGGAGCCGCAGGCCGAGCCCGTTCACGACAACGGCTTGCCGTGGCCATTGAGTACGCTCGATCTGCCGCCGGCTCCGTTCGACGTTCCGCCGCCCCCGCCGCTTTACATTCCGCCGCCCGTCCAGGTGACCGTTCCGGTCGGGGTGTCGCTGGGCCTGCCCGCCATTCCGCTCGGGCTGCCCCAGCTCCCGCCGCCGCCCGAGGTGCCGTTGCCGCCGCCGCCGTCGATTCCATTGCCGCCGCCGCCGTCGATTCCGTTGCCGCCGCCACCGTTCTGACGGCGGGCCTCTTGAGCGTCGAGTGTGGCGTCAAGTCACGGTTCGCGCCGAAAGGCGTGTCTTAACCCGACACTCGACGGCACTAGCGGTCGATCTGCTTGGCGGACCGCACAGTCAGTAGCGGACGTCGCTGGCCAACAGCGGCGGATACACGGTCGACGTCTCACCGTCCACTGTGGCGCCCGCGAATTGCAGCATCGTGCGAGTATCGCCGTTCATCTTCGCCGGGTAGCTGAGCGTGGGCACCGACACTTCGTCGAGTACGCGAAGATGGTCCGGCGTCAAACGCACGTCAAGGCCGGCAAGGTTGGCTTCGAGGTGCTCCAACCGCCGGGCCCCGATGATCGGCACCACGGTCTGCGACCTCGCGAGCAGCCACACCAAAGCCACTGCCGCTGAGGTGGTTTCGAGTTCGTCCGCAATGGCCGCGACGCTGTCGATGACCTCGAACTCGGCGTCGGTGGGACCGCCGAGGTACGCTGCGCGCGCCGAGTCGGCGACCTCACCGTCCCGCCGGTACTTCCCCGATAAGAACCCGCCCTTCAGGGGGCTGTACGGCGTCAGTGCCATGCCCTGCTGTGCTGCAAGGGGCGCCACCTCGCTTTCCACCGTGCGTGCCAGCAGTGAGTACTCGACCTGCAGGGCGATCAGCGGCGTCCAACCGCGAAGTACCGCCGTCGTCTGCGCTTGGGCGGTCACCCATGCCGGAACGTTGGAGAAGCCGATGTAGCGGATCTTTCCGGCGCGCACCAGGTCGTCGAGGGCACGCATCGTTTCCTCGATCGGGGTGTTCCGGTCCCAGTTGTGCAGCCAGTACAGGTCGAGGTAGTCGGTGTTCAGGCGGCGCAGGGTCTCGTGCAGCTGGGCGACGATCGACCCGCGGCCCGCGCCCCCGCCGTTCGGGTCGCCGGGGAACATATTGCAGAAGAACTTCGACGCGACGACGACGCGCTCACGCTGGCCGGGATGCGCGGCGAACCAGTCGCCGAGGATCCTCTCGGAGTGGCCGTTCGTGTAGAAGTTGGCCGTGTCGATGAAATTGCCGCCGCGGTCGAGATAGGTCCCGAGGACCTTCTCGGATTCCTCGACGCTGCTGCCAGCGGCGCCCGGGTCTTCGCCGAACGTCATGGCGCCAAGCGCGAACGGGCTGACCCGCAGCCCGGACCGGCCCAGTGTGAGGTAATTGTCGAGTGGCATGAACCTGCTCCTGATAGTCGGGATGTGTGCACCCATCAAATCCCGAACCACCAGCAAGGCGGTAGATCAATGGAGGCCAACTCTTGCACAATCCTGTCAATCCTGCTGCGATCGTCCATGGGGCGTGGTTTCGTTGACGGGTGCCTCCTTCGCAGCTTCTCGACGAGATCCGCGGGCGAAT
>JAVRPX010000564.1:0-3470 GCA_032161985.1 Mycobacterium sp. | reverse complement strand
GGCCAGGATTGGTTCGGCCGTGACGCGAGCCGCACCGAGGTGGTTTGCGGCGGCGTGCCCACCGATCCCTGATGGCGGCCGACCTCGAACGTCAGACCCGGACCGTCGGGATTGCCGATGTTGATCTTCTGGCCGTCCTGAATGTCGATTGAGGGCACCCGGCGCCCATTTGCGTACATGCCGTTGAGGCTGCCGTTGTCGATCGCCACCCAGCGGCCCTGGTCGAACCGCAGCACCAAGTGGGCGCGCGAGATCAGCGGGTGGGCGATGCGGACGTCAGCGCGGAGGTCGCGGCCGATCACGACATCGTTGCCTGGCGCGAAGGTGCGCGTTGAGCCGTCGTAGCGAACGGTCAGCGCGGGCGGGGCTGGGCGGCTCATCGGGCCCAACTCTATCGGTACCGTCGCCGGATAGGGCGCTGGTCCGTGGGTTGCGTCAAGACGTCGGCCGGATGCCCCATCTCGCGGTGTCGGTGATCTGTTGCAACGCCGCGATCCGGTCACCCCGTGTGGTGATGATGTGGGCGAACGCGGCGTCGACGGCCGAAACGCCGTCGTGGGCCGGGCCCCAGTAGCGGCCGAGCACCACGACCCGCTCGTCGTCGACTTGCAGATAGTCGAGCGGATCGACGTGCATGTCGTAGACGGATGCGATGCGCGCCCAAACGTCGGTGATCATGTCGACCGCGCCGCGATGCTCGCCGCCGACACCGTGAGGCATGCCGGTGCTGACGGTGCCGACGAAATCGTCTGTCAGCAAACCGAATAGGGCCTGGCCGTCGGCGTGTGCCATCGCGTCGTACAGCTGCTGCGCTACCGCGGTGGGTGTGGACACGAGACCTCCAATCCGTATTAGAGACTACTCTCTACTATAGGCTTGGGCAATGCCGCGGCCCGCACGATTCAGCATCGACGAGCTGCTGGACGCCGCCGCGGAACTGCTGGCCGCCGACGGGCCCGCCGCGGTGACCATGTCGGCGGTGGCCCGCGCCGCCCACGCGCCGAGCGGCTCGATGTATCACCGCTTCCCGACCCGCGCCGCGTTGTGCGGCGAATTGTGGATACGCACCGAGGAGCGGTTCCACGCCGGCGTGAGCGCCGCGCTGGCGACATCGGACGAACCGCAGGCCCGGTGCGTCGCCGCCGCCCGGTTCACCGTGCAGTGGTGCCGCGATCACCCGGTCGAGGCGCAAGTGCTGCTGACCGGTGCCGACGCGCTGGACGCAGCCGACTGGCCCGACGATCTGACACGCCGCCGCAAACGTTTGCACCGCTCGCTGCGCCGAACGCTGGCCGGAATGCCCGCCGACCTGGATCGGATCAACGCGGCGGTGATCGACATTCCGTACGCCGTTGTGCGCAGGCACCTGGTCATGCGGCAGGTGATCCCCGCGAGCGCGGACGACATCGTCGAACAATGTGCGCGCACACTTATACCGCCTAGTTAACTGTCGACCCGCGCTCGGCGAGTCGCGGTCGGCCTTGGCCGACTTTCGTGATCTGGTAAGACATGCGGTCTGTCAAGGCCACGGCATTTCGTCACGGCAAACTGGGTCGAGCGATGCTCCCGGTGTTTCTGCTGTGCGCGGCGATCATCATGACCCCGGTCGTGGGAAACCTGCTGTCGAAGGCGCGCGCGGAACCCGGGTCCCTTCAGGCGGACGATCGGGGCTTTGTCGACTCCAAGGTGCGCTGCGAAGCGCCACGGTCGGCGGTCGAGTTCGGCCGCACGGAACAATCGCTGGTCGCGATCTGCGTGGACCGCGACGGCCACTACGAATACCGCGGCGCCCGAATGGGCGACGGTGCAGTGCTCACCGTTGTTGCCGAACCCACTGTGCCGGGCGAGTTCTTCGCACAGAAAGACGGTGTTACCTACACAGTCACCACAAAGGAACTCGTCATCAAGTCGGACGAGTGGGTGCGCACCGAGCCGATGCTTCAATTCGGGGCGCCGCCGCTGCTGGCGGTGGAGGTGCCTGTGTCGGAGCCCCGCTAGCCCGGGGAGCCCGGCGACCCCGTCAGCACGCAGTGGGTGCGGCTGTAGATGGTGACCATGCAGTCATTGGTGTGCGTACAGACCGATGTCACGGTGTGCGCGTCACCGTCGGCCTTGATGCGGTTCAACAGATCGGGTTCGGCGAGCAGGGCTCGTCCCATCGCGATGAACTCGAATCCCTCGGCCATCGCCAGATCCATGGTCTTCCGGTTGGTGATGCCGCCGAGAAGGATCAGCGGAATCGTCAGCTCGGCACGGAACAGGCTGGCATCGCTGAGCAGATATGCGTCGTAGTAAGGGTATTCGCGGACGACCTTGGCGAGGGCGGGGATGTCCTTGCCCGGCGCGCCGCCTCGGAACGTGTACATCGGGTTGACCAACGAACTTCCCGCGGTGAGTTCGATCGCATCCAGGCAGCCGTCGTCCTGCAGCCATTTCGCCGTCTGAAGTGACTCCGCGACGGTGATCCCGCCGTCCACTCCGTCGGCCATGTTGAGCTTGGCGGTCACGGCGATCCTGCCCGCTCCGGCGTCGTCGACGGCGCGGCGCACCGCTTCGACCACGCTGCGTGCCACCGTGGCGCGGTTCTGCAACGAGCCACCGAATTTGTCGTCGCGCTTATTGATCAGCGGGCTCAGGAAGGAGCTGACGAAGTAGCCGTGTCCGAGGTGGATCTCGACGGCGTCGAACCCCGCGTCGATGGCGAAGCGGGCCGCGGTCGCATGCGCTGCGACGACGTCGGCGATGTCGTCGCGAGTGGCCCCCCTCGCGTGCTTGCTCGTCATCGGCGCCAGCGCTTCTGTGTTGGTGGAGCGAGCATCGGCGACCGGACCGGCATGCGCGATCTGTGCGCTGACGGCCGCACCCTCCGCATGAATGGCCTCGGTCAGGGCGCGCAGTCCGGGGATGGCCTCGGGGCGCCACCAGATCACGGGGCCCTGCGTGCGGCCGCCGGGGGTGACCGCCAGGTAGGCGACCGTCGTCATGCCAACACCGCCAGCGGCGGGCAGCCGGTGGAACTCGATCAGGTCGTCGGTGACCAGCGAGTTCGGCGTAGCGGCCTCGAACGTCGCCGCCTTGATGATCCGGTTGCGCAGCGTCACCGGGCCGAGCTGGGCCGGGGTGAACACATTGGGCTGAGTGTTCATGGGGGTGAGCCTGCCACAATGGCTGCCGTGGGTGCGATCACACTGGACGGCAAGGCCACGCGTGACGAGATCTTCGTCGACCTCAAGGAACGGGTGGCGGCGTTGACGGCCGCCGGTCGGACGCCCGGGCTGGGCACGGTCCTGGTCGGCGACGACCCCGGCTCACATGCTTATGTGCGAGGCAAGCACGCCGACTGCGCGAAGGTGGGCATCAATTCGATACGCCGCGACCTTCCTGCCGACATCAGCCAGGCCAAGCTCGACGAGACCATCGACGAGCTCAACGCCAACCCCGAATGCACGGGCTACATCGTGCAGCTGCCG
>JAVRPX010000563.1:0-2882 GCA_032161985.1 Mycobacterium sp. | reverse complement strand
TTCTGCGGCTGTACCAGTTCGCCGCTGCTGGCGAGCTCGCCTTCCCGGCCATCAATGTCAACGACTCGGTCACCAAGTCCAAGTTCGACAACAAGTACGGCACCCGGCACTCGCTGATCGACGGCATCAACCGCGGCACCGACGTGCTTATCGGCGGCAAGGCCGCTCTGGTCTGCGGATACGGCGACGTCGGCAAGGGCTGCGCGGAGGCGCTCAAGGCCCAGGGTGCGCGCGTCGCGGTCACCGAGATCGACCCGATCAACGCGTTGCAGGCGCTGATGGACGGCTTCGAGGTCAAGACCGTCGAGGAGGCGATCGGCTGGGCGGACATCGTCATCACCGCGACCGGCAACCAGGGCATCATCACCCTCGAGCACATGCGGTCGATGAAGCACCAGGCGATCCTCGGCAACATCGGCCACTTCGATGACGAGATCGAGATGGCCCGGCTCGAGCGCGACAAGGACATCCGTCGGATCAACATCAAGCCGCAGGTCGACGAGTTCGTCTTCCCTGACGGGCACTCGATCATCGTGCTGTCCGAGGGGCGGTTATTGAACCTCGGCAATGCCACCGGTCACCCGTCGTTCGTGATGAGCAACAGCTTCTCGAACCAGGTGATCGCCCAGATCGAGCTGTGGACCAAGAACGACGAATACGACAACGAGGTCTACCGGCTGCCCAAGCACCTCGACGAGAAGGTGGCCAAGATCCACGTCGAGGCGCTCGGCGGCTCGCTGACGCGGCTCACCAAGGAGCAGGCCGAGTACATCAACGTCGACGTCGACGGCCCGTACAAGCCAGACCACTACCGCTACTGACCTTCGGCGTCATAGGTAGGTCTTGACCTCAAGTCCACTTGAGGTGCCAGGCTGCTGGCATGACGGCCATCGATGACTCGGTGGCACGATTCGTCGAAGACGTGTTGCCTCTGGTCGACCAGCTCTATAGCGCCGCGCGGCGCTACACCCGGTCGAACGCCGACGCCGAGGACTTGGTGCAGGAGACGATCGTCAAGGCGTACGCCGGGTTTCACAGGTTCACCGCTGGGACCAACGTCCGGGCATGGCTTTTCCGCATCCTGACAAACACGTGGATCAGCTCGTACCGCACCGCACAACGACGCCCGGACGAAGTGCTCGCGGGCGACGTCACCGAGGTGTGGCCCACCGCGGTCAAGAACCCGTCGGCCGAACTCGTTGTGCTGGAAACGATGGGCGATGACGACGTGCGCGACGCACTGCAAGCCTTGCCAGAGGTCCAGCGATTGGTTGTCTACTACGCCGACGTAGAAGGCTTCCGGTACAAGGAGATTGCCGCGATCCTCGACATGCCGCTCGGCACGGTGATGTCACGGCTGCACCGCGGCCGAAAGAATCTGCGCGCACTGCTGATCGATGTCGCCGCCGCGCGCGGCTATGCGGCCTAGTCGTCTTAGGGGCTTGGCGGCGCGCCGCAGCGGTCCCTGATGTCGACGAGAGGCTGCCGGATGCCCGTCATGTCGGCTTGCTCGTCAGGGTGAGAGGCCATGTAGCCCTTCACTTTCGCCGCGACTTGCCCTCGCGACATGCTCTTCAGGCTCGTCATGAAGTCGTTCAGGTCCGGATGCGTGAACAAGTACGCCGACGTCGACGCCGACACACCCGCGCGTACCCCCTCGAGGTCGGCGGCGCTGCAGTTGGGCGGATTGGCCGCAGGGTCCTGGTTGGCATGGGCCAGCGGGCTGGCGCCGAACAGCGCCGCGCCGATCCCCGCGCCAGTGCATACCGCGGTGGCGAGCCGAGACAACATCATGCTCACAGTCTGGGGCCAGGCTGTGTGCCGCCGCGTTCATCGCCAGGTGTTCCACAGGAGATTGGGAGGGGTCTATGCGGATAGGCTCGCCGCGTGCTCATCGTCATCGAGGGTGTCGACGGCGCAGGCAAGCGCACCCTGACCAACGGGCTGCGCGGGGCGTTCGAAGCCGCGGGCTCCTCCGTCGCGACTCTTGCGTTTCCGCGTTATGGACACTCGGTGTCGGCCGATCTCGCCGCCGAGGCATTGCATGGCGGGCATGGTGACCTGTCATCGTCGGCGTACGCGATGGCGGTGCTGTTCGCGCTCGACCGCTCGGGGGCCCGCGACGAGATCGGGCATCTGAACAGCGCCTACGACGTGGTGATCCTCGACCGCTATGTCGCGTCCAACGCCGCCTACAGCGCCGCACGGCTGCACCAGGGCGCCGACGGCGAGGTCGTCGAATGGGTGCGCGACCTCGAGTACGGGCGGCTACACCTGCCGTCGCCGGACTGGCAGGTGCTGCTCGACGTGCCTGCCGAGCTCGCCGCCGAGCGCGCCGAAAACCGTGCACAAGAAGAAGCTGACCGCGCCAAGGACGCATACGAGCGCGACGACGGTCTGCAGCGGCGCACCGGCGAGGTCTACTCCGGGCTGGCTGCCGCCGGCTGGTGCGGGCGGTGGCTGGTCGCCGGTCCAGGTGTGAACGCCGCCGCCCTGGCCACCGAGCTGGGTCAGTAGCCGACTCGCGGGTGCGCTACCGGCGTTTTATCGCGATCGGGTGACAACATGGACACCATGAGGCAAAGGATTCTGGTCGTCGATGACGACCCTTCGCTGGCCGAGATGCTCACCATCGTGCTGCGCGGGGAAGGTTTCGACACCGCGGTCATCGGCGATGGCACGCAGGCGCTCACGGCGGTCCGCGAGTTGCGGCCCGATTTGGTGTTGCTCGACCTGATGCTGCCGGGCATGAACGGCATCGACGTGTGCCGTGTGTTGCGCGCCGACTCCGGCGTGCCGATCGTCATGCTGACGGCCAAGACAGACACCGTCGATGTGGTGCTCGGCCTGGAGTCGGGCGCCGACGACTACGTCATGAAGCC
>JAVRPX010000562.1:0-13989 GCA_032161985.1 Mycobacterium sp. | reverse complement strand
CTGGAGGCGTTCGCCAACTTCTACAGCGACCTCGCGGACATGTTGCGCGGCAACCCGGGCCTCGAACTGTCCATCCCCACCGGCACCGACGGCCTCGTCGGCGTCCGGTTCGTCGAAGCGGCCATCGCCTCGCACGCCGACGACGCAGCCTGGGTCACCATCCCGTAGTTCCGGTAATGGATCGTCGAGTGTGGGGGTCCTGTCCGAGCCGCTCTCGGTCACTGGGAAACCGCAGCCCCCACAGTCGGCGATCCAAGCCAGAACTAGGGGAAGGCGACCCAGGCTGCGTCCTGGGTGTGCGAGGCGATGGCCGCTTCGATGAACTGGACACCGATGAGGCCGTCGGCGCCGGTAGGGATGGACAGTTCGAGGCCCGGGTTGCCGCGCAACATGTCCGCGAGGTCGCTGTAGAAGTTGGCGAACGCCTCCAGGAATCCCTCGGGATGCCCGAGCCCGACCCGCGTGACGCGGGTGGCGTCGTCGGACAACGTGGCCATGCCCTGCGCGAGAATAGTCGTGCCGCCTGCCGGGTCGCGGACGATGAGGTGTTGCGGATCTTCGTGGCGCCAGTCCAGGCTCGCGTCGTCGCCGAACACCCGAATGCGCAGACCGTGCTCGTGGCCGGTGGCCGCCATGGTCGCCCACACGGCTGCAGGCGCGCCGTTGGACAGCGTGAGCCGCATGGTCGCGTTGTCGAACACCCGTCGGCCAGGAACGAGCGTGCTCAACTCGGCCGAAACACGAGTGGCCTCGAGTCCGGTGATGTAGCGCAGCAGGTGAAGGGCATGGGTGCCGACGTCGCCGACGGCGCTGGCGGCCCCGCCGATGTCGGGATCCATCCGCCACTGATCAACCTCCGCTGACGCCCAGCCCGACGCGTGTTCCGCGGCGACGAACCGGATCCGGCCGAGATCGCCGTTGCGGACCATGCGGGCGGCGTGCCGAACCATCGCGTAGGCCGAATAGATGTGGGGGACAGCGAGGATCGCGCCGCTCGACCCGGCGATCGTAACCAGTTCGGCCGCCGTGCTCGAGTCGTTGGTCAGTGGCTTCTCACACACCACCGCAATGCCCGCTTCGAGGAAGTGTTTTGCGATCTCGAAGTGGGTGTCGTTGGGGGTGACCACCGCGACGACGTCGACGCCGTCGTCGCGGTTGGCTTCCTGTTCCGCCATTGCGCGGTGGTCGTCGTAGACGCGCTCGACGCCGAGGCTCTGCGCGAACTCAGCGGACGCTTGTGTGTTCCGGCCGAAAACGCCCGCAGCAAGGACGTATTGGTTGTCCAGCCACATCGCATGGCGGTGCGCGGCGCCGATCATCGCGCCGGGCCCGCCGCCGACCATCCCGGCGACCAGTCGATCAGTCATGTACCGATCTTCCGCGAGCGTGCGTGTTTGCACGCCGACACGCCGAGATTCGTGGACATTTCGCGCACGCCCGCGGGTCGCGAGCGTTACAGGACGGCCAGCGCCGACTTCGCCGCGATATGGAGCGCGTCTCGAACCGGCAGCGCGCGGAATGACGTGGACAGGATCTCGACACCCCAAGGGCCGTCGAATTCGAGATCACGCAGGCGTGCCACCAGGCCATTGAGGTCGAAAGTGCCTTGTCCACAAAGCAGTCGGTTGTTCACCGTGTCCTCGAACAGTGTGCCGACGACGTCTGCAGCGGCGTCGTCGAGTTCGACGCCGAAGGTCATCTCAGGTGCCAGCGAATCGTGCAGCTCCTCGAGTGACGTCCCAGCACGGAACACGTGCCAGGCGTCTACCAGCAGCCCGACCGCGGGGTGATCGACAGCCGAGACGATCTCGGCTCCCATCGGGACGGTCGAGATGATCGAGAACGGCATCGTCTCGATGGCCACTCTGGTCCCGTGGTCGGCTGCCTGCTCGGCGAGCTCCCGCAGCGGGGCGATCAACGACTCCGGATGCGTTGTGCGAGGTCCCAGTTCGGAGCCGATCTTGATGAATGCGGGTGCCAGGACGTCGGCTGCCTCGAACAACAGATCGCGGACCTCGTAGGAGTTGCCCAACTCGCCGCGGGGGATCCACCATCGTTCGATCAGTTCGATCTCGAAATGAGTGAGGCCGGCATCGGCGATCAAGTCGCGCAATCCGGCGAAGCCGATTGATGCCCGGATCGCAGCCAGGTCGGCGGCGATCAGCCCGAGGCCGAGATAGCCGGCTTCGGCCACTGCCGCAACGCGTTCTGCGATGGGAACAGGACTGGTCGGCGGAACATCTCTGGGCGACGTGTTACCGGCGCTGGTCCACGCCGTCGCCACCAGCTCGAGTCCTGTCATGCCTGAGTAGGCGTTACTTGTTCTGCGGGAAGCCGTGATCGCCTCATCACCGGATAGTCAATCGTTTCCAGCCGCCCGGTGGTCAGCGACCGGGTCGCCGCCTCCGCGACGGCCTGGGCTTTGAGCGCTGCGGACAGGTCCGGCCCGATTGGAGTGTCGCGCTCGAGTGCGTCGACGAAGTGGTCGAGTGCCGAGCGATAGCTTGGCGCGATGCGATCGAACCAACCCGCATGCATTCCGTCGTCGACGATGCGGCCCGCCGCGTAGCGGGACACGCCGCCGGTGCGGTGACGCCGTGCCTCGACCATGCCGGTCGACCCCAGGACCTCGATTCGTTCGTCGTAGCCGTAGCCGATCTGGCGGGCGCTGTCGATCTGGGCGAGGGCACCGCCTGGGAATCGCAGTGTGACGGCGGACGTGTCGACATCTCCGTAGTCGGCAAGAGCGGGTTCGGTCAGATTCGATCCGGTGGCGAACACCGCCTCGGGATCGAGGCCGGAGATCCAGCAGGCCAGGTCGAAGAAGTGGACGGTTTGGTCTCGCATCTGACCGCCCGACACCGCGATGTATTCCAGTGGCGGCAATGCCGGACCTCGTGTCGTCATCTGGATCAGCTGTGGAGTTCCGACTTCACCAGAGGCGATCACACGCTGCAATTCGGCATAGTCGCGGTCGAAGCGCCGGTTGAAGTCGACCATTGCGCGCACGCCGCAGCCGGTGGCATAGCCGACCACGTCGACGGCGCTGGCGAGGTTCAGGTCGATCGGCTTTTCGCACAGGACCGCGACGCCTGCCTGGGCAGCCCGGCGCAGATGGTCGGCGTGGGTATGTGTCGATGAGGCGATAAGGACAGCGTCGATCGCGCCGGAATCGAAAACGTGGTCGAGATCCGATGTGGTGCTCGTGTTGTGCATCTCGGCCAATGTCTTGCCGCGCGCGATGTCGATGTCATACACGAGTGCGAAGTTCACCTCTGGATGCGCGGCCAGGTTGCCTGCATGCACCACGCCCATGAAGCCTGCGCCGATCAGCGCGAACCGCTGCATGTCAGACCCCGACCGTCTGCGCCGAGAATGCAGGTACGACCCAGACGCCGCCCTCGGCGTGGGAAGCCGCGGCGGCCTCGACGAACTGCACGCCGATGAGGCCGTCGACGCCGGTGGGAATGGACAAGTCGCGGGGCTGGATGGTGGTCCCGTCGCGTTGCGCTCGCAACTGGTCCGCGAGGTCGCTGTAGAAGTTCGCGAACGCCTCGAGAAATCCTTCGGGATGACCCAATCCTGGGCGAGTCAAGCGCGTCGCATCCGCCGAGAGGGAGCCCATCCCCTGCGCGAGAACCGTTGTGCCGCCCGATATAGCGCGCACCAGCAGGTGCTGCGGATCCTCGTGTCGCCACTCAAGGCTGGCAGTGTCGCCGTAAACCCTTATCCGAAGACCATGTTCGTTACCGGTGGCGGCCATACTTGCCCAGAGTGTGGCCGGGGCGCCGTTGGAGAGCTGCAGCCGCACCGAGGCGTTGTCGAAGACCCGCCGGCCACCGACCAGTGTGCTCATATCCGCCGACACACGCGTCGCCTGAAGGCCTGTGATGTACCGCATCAGGTGAAACGCATGTGTGCCCAGGTCGGCGACCACGCTTGCCTCACCGGCAATGGCCGGATCGGTGCGCCAGCTGGCCTGCTTGTGCCCGGTGAGCTCGAGCGGTGTCGCCGCCCACCCCGACGCATGCTCGACGACGACAAGGCGGATCTCCCCGAGTTCGCCGTCGAGGACCATGCGTGCGGCGTGCCGGACCATGGCGTAGGCCGAGTAGCAGTGCGGTACAGCAAGAATCGCGCCGTACGCCTTGGCGATCTCGACGAGCTCCGCCGCCGTCGCGGAGTCCTGTGTCAGTGGTTTCTCGCACACGACGGAGATGCCCTTGCGCAGAAATGCGCTCGCGATCGAGAAATGGCTGTCGTTCGGGGTGGCCACCGTGACCACGTCGACGCCGTCCGGCCGCTTCGACTCGCGGTCCGCCATTTCGACGTAGTCACGGTAGACGCGGTCGGCCGGCACACCGAGGCGTTCCGCTATCCGTGCCGAGGCCTCGGGGTTCTGTCCGAAAACCCCAGCGGCGAGGTCGTACTGATCATCGAGACGCATCGCGTGCCGGTGCGTCTTGCCGATGTCGGCCCCTTCTCCGCCGCCGACCATTCCCGCGACCACACGGACAACACCCTTTTCGCTCATCTTGACTCCCTCACTGAGCGCGAGCGTGCGCAAACTCCCGTCTAGGGTCGGCCTGTCGGCCGCAGACACGCCCGCTCGCGGGAATTGGGTTACTGGTTCTGGGGGAAGCCGAGTTCGATGCCGCCGTGGCTGGGGTCCAGCCAGCGGCTGGTGATCGCCTTACCGCGGGTGAAGAACTGCACTCCGTCCATGCCATGGGCGTGGGTATCGCCGAACAGCGACGCCTTCCAGCCGCCGAAGCTGTAGTAGGCCATCGGCACTGGGATCGGCACGTTGATGCCGACCATGCCGACCTCCACCTCGTTCTGGAATCGCCGGGCGGCGCCACCGTCGTTGGTGAAGATCGCGGTGCCGTTCCCGTACGGGTTGTCATTGATCAGCTGCAGGGCCTCGTCGTAGGACTCGACGCGGACCACGGAGAGCACGGGCCCGAAGATCTCGTCGGTGTAGACGCTCATCTCGGGGGTGACGTGGTCGATCAGCGTTGGGCCGAGCCAGAACCCGCCTTCATCACCGTTGGCCTGCACGTTGCGCCCGTCGACGACGATCTTGGCGCCGTCGGCCTCACCGGCGTCGATGTAGGAGGCCACTTTGTCGCGGTGAACCTTTGTGACCAACGGCCCCATGTCTGAATCCTTGGTGCCATCACCAATTTTCAAGGGTGTCGTGCGTTCGGCGATCTTGGCGACCAAGTCGTCGGCGATGGGCCCGACCGCCACGCACGCCGAGATCGCCATGCAGCGCTCGCCGGCCGAGCCGAACCCGGCGTTGACCATCGCGTCGGCGGCCAGGTCGAGGTCGGCGTCGGGCAGGATCACCGCGTGGTTCTTGGCGCCGCCAAGGGCCTGCACGCGCTTACCGTGCGCAGTTCCGGTCTGGTAGACGTACTGCGCAATCGGCGTGGAGCCAACGAAGGACACCGACTTGATGGCCTTGTTGGTGAGCAGCCCGTCGACGGCGGTCTTGTCGCCCTGCAACACGTTGAAAACGCCTGGCGGCAGGCCGGCTTCGGCCCACAGTTCGGCCACCCACAGCGACGCCGACGGATCCTTCTCGGACGGCTTGAGCACGACGGTGTTGCCCGCGGCGATGGCGATGGGGAAGAACCACATCGGCACCATGGCTGGGAAGTTAAACGGGCTGATGATGCCGACCGGTCCGAGCGGCTGGCGGATCGAGTAGACGTCGACCTTGGTGGAGGCGTTCTCGGTGAACCCGCCCTTGAGCAGGTGCGGAATACCGCAGGCGAACTCGACGACCTCCTGGCCGCGGCTGACCTCGCCCAGCGCATCGGAGACCACCTTGCCGTGCTCACTCGTGATGATCTCGGCCAACTCGTGCTTGCGGGCGTTGAGAAGCTCACGGAAGTTGAACAGGATCGCGCTGCGCTTGGCCAGCGACGTGTCCCGCCAGGCGGGAAACGCGGCAGCGGCTGCGTCGATGACCGCGCGGGCGTCCTCGACACTGCCGAGCGTCACCTCACTCGTGACCTCGCCCGTCGCTGGGTTGGTCACCGGTGATGTGGTGCCGCCGGTGCCCGGGTAGGCCTTGTTGTTGATCCAGTGCGTGATTGTGTTGGCAGCCATAGTCTTTCTCAGTTCGTGTACTTGTTGACGAAGTCGGTCATGGTCTTCAGTTGGTAGCGCGACACCTCGTGGGCGCTCTCGTCCTCGGCGAACACCGACGACACCATCACCGTGTCGGGGCGATCGTAGAAGCCGATCTCGGCCAGGCCGCCGAAGAATTCGTCCCAGTTGAGATCGCCGTCGCCGATCTTGAGGTGCTGGTGCACCCGGGCCGGGTTCCCCGGCGGGTTGGTGATGTATCGCAACCCGTGGCTACGGTGATGGTCCATGGTGTCGGCGACGTGGACCAGTCGCAGCCGGTCGCCCGCGGCTCGCATGATCTCGGTCATGTTGCCGCCCATGTGATACGAGTGGCACGCGACGTACACCATGCCGATATTGGGGGAGTTGACGCCGCGGATGATCCGCAGCGCCTCCAGCCCGTCCTCGACGAAGTCGTCGGGGTGCGGGTCGATCCGCACGTCGATGCCTTCACGTTCGAAGATCGGCACCAGCTCCTCCATCGACCGGAAGAACGCCCGCTCGGATTCCTCGGCCTTCTCGGGACGGCCCGAGAACTCTGTGTTGATCACGTTGACGCCGAGGTCGACGGTGATCTGGACGACGCGTTTCCAGTTGCGCACCGCGGCTTCTCGCGCGTCCTCGTCGGGACCCGACCAACGCAGCACCGGGAGCACTGAGGCGATGCCGATACCCGCGTCGACGCAGGCCTTGCGGAACTTGGCGACCAGTTCGTCATCCGCGCGGGGGTGGTTGAAGAACGGGATGAAGTCGCGGTGGGGCGTCAACTGCAGGTACTCAAAGCCGAGTTCGGCTACCAGAGCGGGGAATTCGAGCAGTTCGTAGTCGTGGTGGAACGGCGTTGGGTCCAGCGCGATCTTCATGGTCGCACCCCATTGATCGACGCGCGTTCGACGATCTTCACGTCCACGGGCAACCCGCTGTTCAGCGACTCGACGCCCGCCTCGCACACCGCGGCCGCGGCGTAGCCGTCCCAGGCGCCCGGACCGTCGACATTGACGCCGGAATGCACGGCGTCGACCCAGCGCTGGAACTCGGTGTCGTAGGCCTGCCCGAAGCGTTCCCGGAAGCCGGGGGTGATCTGGCCACCCCAGTGGCCGGGCGCGCTCTTACGCATCAACCCGACATCGAGCCCGATCATGGCGCTGCCCTTTTCGGCAACCACCTCGGTGCGCACCTCGTAGGCCACACCGGTCGTGACGAACAATTCGACGTCGACGTGCTTACCGGACGCGGTGCGCATGATGGCGATCTGGGGGTCGGCAAGACCCTGCGGTGCGCCCGGGTTGGCGGCAGGCTTGATGATCTGGATCGACGCGATCTCCTCGTCGAACAGGAATCGGGTGACGTCCACCTCGTGGACCAGCGAGTCGCGCACCACCATCGCGCTGTCGAACGTCGGAGGTACCGCGGGATTGCGGTGCGCGCAGTGCAGCACCAACGCTCGTCCGAGTTCGCCGCCGTCGAGCAGTGCCTTCAGCCGGGCGTACTCGTGATCGAACCGGCGCATGAACCCCACCTGGATCAACGGCTTGCCGAGTTCGGACTCGCGCTTGACCACGCCGAGCGAGGTCTCGGCATCTGTTGTCAACGGCTTCTCGCACAGCACCGGCTTGCCGTGCTCCAGACAGGCCAGCAGCTGCTTCTCGTGGGTTGGTCCTGGGGTGGCGAGGACGACCGCCTCAACCTCCGGATCGACGATGGCATCGAGCGGGTCGACGATGGCCCGGCAGCCGGGAATGCTCGCGGCGATCTGTTCGGCCTTCTCCGTGACGTAGTCGTTGACGACGGCGACACGCGCGCCGCTGATCCGGCTGCTGATGCGGGCGACGTGATCGGCGCCCATGACGCCGACGCCGAGTACGGCAATGCGCAATTCTGACATGGCCTTTGAACTCCTAGAACTTCACGGCGGGAACGCCGCACGAACCCAGGTACTTGCGGGTGCGCTGCGCGATGGGCAATGGTGCGTCGACCTCGCATGGATACATGTCCTGCTCGACGATCGCGAACACGTCGATTTCGAGCCGCTCGATCGCGGCGAGCAGCGGTGGCATGTCCGGGATTCCGCGGGGAGGCTCGGTCATGGCGCCGAGCCTGACGGCCTCACCAAACGGGAGGTCCTCGGCCTCGACCTTTGCGCGCACCTCCGGATCGACCTGCTTGAGGTGGAGGTAACCGATGCGCTCGGGCGCCCGCTCGATGATCGCGATATTGTCGCCACCGCAGTAGCTGATGTGCCCGGTGTCCAGGCACAGGTTGACGAACTCGCCGTCGGTGCCGTCGAGAAAGCGGTAGACGTTATCCTCGGTGTCCACGTGACTGTCCGCGTGCGGATGGTATTGCGCACGCACCCCGTACTTTTCGTACATCGCCTTGCCGAGCTCATTCATGCCCTGGGTCTTCTTGCGCCATTGCTCGGCGGTCAGGGTGCGGTCCTCGAGTACGGCTCCCGTGGCAGGGTCGCGCCACATCTCGGGGATGACGACGACGTGCTTGCCGCCGACCGCGGCGGTCAATCGCGCGACGTCCTCGATCTGCTTCCATACCGCATCCCACGAATCGTCCTGGTGCAGATGCTCGAAGACGGTGCCCGCCGAGAGTTTCAGATTGCGGCTCGTAAGCTCGTCGGACAGTTGCTTGGGATCGGTCGGCAGGTATCCGAACGGTCCGAGTTCGATCCACTGGTAGCCGGACGCGGCGACCTCGTCGAGGAATCGGGCATACGGGGTTTGGCCCGGGTCGTCGGGAAACCAGACGCCCCATGAGTCAGGGGCGGACCCCACTAGGATTGTGCTCGAGCTGGTGCTCATTGGGTTTTCGTTCCTCTCAGGAATCAGAGGGGCGGATGAGCGGGCGTTGGATCTTCTTCCATTCCGCATACGTCTGGTAAGCGGTCTGCGTGGACTCCAGCGTGGAGACCTCGGATACCGGTACGTCCCACCATGATTCACTGTCCGGTGCGGGGATCAGTGGGTCGGTTTCGACGTGGATCACCGTGGTGCGGTCGCTGGCCTTGGCGACTTTCATGGCGTCGCTGAACTCCGCGGCCGTCACGACTTTGACGACGTCGGCGCCTAGGCTTGCCGCATTGGCGGCGAGGTCGACGGGTAGCTTGGCGCCGTCAAGCCGACCGTCGTCGGTGCGGTAGCGGTAGGCGGTGCCGAATCGTTGGGAGCCCAGCGCCTCCGACAACGATCCGATCGACGCGAACCCGTGGTTCTGCACCAGCACCACGATGACCTTGATGCCCTCTTGCACGGCGGTCACGAGTTCGGTGGCCATCATCAGGTAGGAGCCGTCGCCCACCAGGACGAAGACATCGCGGCTGGGATCGGCCATCCTGACCCCGAGCCCGCCTGCCACCTCGTAACCCATGCAGGAGTAGCCGTACTCGACGTGGTAGCCCTTGGGATCCCTGGTACGCCAGAGTTTATGCAGATCGCCGGGCATCGATCCTGCTGCGCACACCACCACGTCTCGCGGATCAGACAAAGTGTTCGCCAGGCCGATCACCTGGTTCTGGTTCAGCGCGGCGCCGTCGTCCACCCGATAGACCGCCGACACAGTGTCGTCCCACTCTTGTGCGAGAGCGGCGGCACGAGCCTGGTAGTCGTCGGCGACCCGATAATCGCCGAGCGCCTCGCTCAGGGCGTTGATGGCCTCACGGGCGTCGGCCACGACGCTGACGCCGCCCTGCTTGACCGAGTCCAGCGACGCGACGTTCATGTTGACGAACTTCACGTCGGGGTTGTTGAACGCAGTTCGGGACGCGGAGGTGAAATCGCTGTAGCGCGTCCCGATTCCGATCACGACGTCGGCCTCGGTCGCCAGCGCGTTGGCGGCGGTGGTGCCTGTCGATCCGATCGCACCCATGCACTGTGGGTGGTCGTACCGCAGTGCGCCCTTGCCGGCCTGGCTCATTCCGACGGGGATTCCGGTCTGGTCGCAGAATGCGGCCAGCGCGTTGGTGGCACCGGAATAGACGACGCCGCCGCCTACGACGATCAACGGCTTGCGCGCCGTGCGGATGACCTCGGCCGCCCGCGCGATCACCGAACGTTCGGGCAGCGGGCGGGCGACATGCCAAGTGCGTTCGGCGAAGAGTGATTCCGGCCAGTCGTGAGCTTCGGCCTGAACGTCCTGAGGGATGGATACCGTCGCCGCACCGGTCTCGACCGGATCGGTGAGCACCCGCATTGCGCCGAGTAGGGCGGCGGGCAACTGCTCGGGTCGCCACACTCGATCGAAGTAGCGCGACAACGGCTTGAACGCGTCGTTGACCGTGACGTCGCCGGAGGACGGCAACTCCAACTCCTGCAGCACAGGTGCGCTCGCCCGAGTGGCGAATGTGTCGGCGGGCAGCAGCATCACGGGCAGCCGGTTGATCGTCGCGAGCGCCGCGCCCGTCAGCATGTTCGTCGAGCCGGGTCCGACGCTTGCGGTGACGGCCCAGGTCTGGAGCCGGTCCTTCTGGCGGGCGTATGCGACCGCGCTGTGCACCATCGCCTGCTCGTTGCGGCCCAGCACGTACCGTAGTCCAGGCTCTGTGCCGGACTCGACGGCTTCGACCTCCTCCTGGAGAAGTGCCTGGCCGAGACCTGCTACATTGCCGTGCCCGAATATCCCGAACGCGCCTGCGAAAAACTTGGTGCGCTCGCCGTCGCGCTCCACGTACTGATTGGCCAGGAAGCGAATTGTCGCCTGCGCCACGGTGAGCCGCGTGGTCGGCTCGGTGTCTTGGGTCTTCTCGGCCCGCTTCGGTGCGGTGGAAACCACGGTCACGCTCCTCGGGGGTTGTGTAGTGGCAGACGCGGATCGACGGCCTGGTCTTGCCAGGTGTCGCGCAACCAGGCGTGCTCGGGATCGTCGACGATCTTCCAGGCGCGCTCGGCACCGGGTCCGGCCATGACGTTGAGGTAGTACATGTGATAGCCCGGCGCCGCGACTGACGGTCCGTGAAATCCGTGCGGCACGAGCACCACGTCGCCGGTGCGCACCTCTTCGAGCACCTCGATCGGGCGATCCGGCGTGCCGTACACGCGGTGGTATCCGAACCCGCGTGATCCATCGGGTCCGCCAGCGATCTCGAAGTAGTAGATCTCCTCGAGTTCTGTCTCGGTCGGGGTGTTCTCGTCGTGCTTGTGGGCGGGATAGCTCGACCAGTTACCGCCGGGCGTGATCACCTCGCACGCGATCAGCGAGTCGGCTTCGAAAAACCCTGCGCTGCCGAAGTTGTGCACCTGGCGGCTGCAGTTGCCGGTACCTCGCAATTCCACCGGGACATCAGCGGCCGCGACGCGGCGGTTCGGGAACGAGCGTTTGGCGCGCGCGCCGCAGATCGCGAACCGGCCTTCGCCGGAGAGCACGTAGGTCTGTTCGATGCCGAGATACACCATGTCGGAAGGCCCGTCGAACGCCCATGCCCGGGGGGCCAGCTCGAAGGTGTCCTCCCCGCATTCGACGGATCCGCCGCCTTCCAGAGGAAGGATCATCACCTCGGTATCGCTGGTGGTGAGCTCCGCGCGTTGGGTGTTGTCGAGTTCCAGTACCTGAAGCGAGGATTCGGTCCATCCGGCGGACTCCGGCGTGACGTTTACGGTGTACGGCAGGGTCGCGCTGCGGGCGGGGACATAGAGTTTGCTGTGCATCGTCACCTCACCATCGAGACGGCGGTCGCGACCGCAGAGCTGACATCGTCGTCGGCCGGGTACAGCAGTGTTCGGCCCACGATGAGGCCGCGCACCGACGGAAGCCCGAGCGCCTTCTCCCAGCTGGCGAATGCCTCGTCGGGATCGGCGGGATCGCCGCCGAGCAGAAGGGTGGGCAGCGTCGTCGACTCCATAACCCGGTCCATCTCGTCGACCACGGGCAGCTTCATCCAGGTGTATGCCGAGGTCGAGCCGAGGCCCTGGCCGATGTGGATCGATTTGATCACCGCGTCGGGGGACAGATCGTTGCGGACCTTGCCGTCGACCCGCGACGACATGAACGGTTCGACCATGGCGATCAGCCCGTGTGAAGCGAGCTCGTCGATCGCGCGCGCGCACGCCTCGAGGGTGGCGACTGTGCCGGGATCACCGAGATCGATGCGGCACAACATCTTTCCGCCATTCATTCTGGCGGCGGCGGTGGCTGCGGCGGTGGCCGCGGTCATCCTGTCGTCGAGCTCGAACTGCGCGCCTGCCAGGCCGCCGCGGTTCATCGACGAGAACACCACCTTGTCGTCCAGCGCGCCCAGCAGCACCAGATCGTCGAGGATGTCAGCGGTGGCCAGCACGCCGTCCACGCCGGGGTCTGCGAGCGCGGCGCGCAGCCGGTCGAGCAGGTCGGTGCGGCTGTTCATCGCCGTGGGCCGCGAGCCCACTGCGAGCGCACCGCGGGCTGGGTGGTCGGCGGCGACGATCATCAGCCTGCCGTTGCCGCGCACGGTTGGCCGAGTGGTGCGGTTCTTCCAGGCGCGGTCGATCGCACCGGGGTCGGTTGCGCGCAGTTCGGTGATCTCGGTGTAGTCAGCGCAAATCGGCGCATCATTGCGTCTAGACATTTACGGCCTCCGCCGCAGTCTGCTCGGCAAGTTCAGCGACCTCCGCGGCTGTGGGCATCGCCGTCGAGCACTCCAGCCGCGACGCGACGATGGCGCCAGCAGCATTGGCATAGCGCAGTGTCTTCTCCAGAGGCCACCCGTGCAGCAGCCCGTGGCAGAGGCTGCCGCCGAACGCGTCGCCCGCCCCGAGGCCGTTGACCACGTCGACCTCGTTGGGCGCCACCATCACGTGCGAATGCCGCGTCTTGCCGAGTACTCCGCGCGGGCCTTGCTTGACGATCGCCAGCTCGACGCCGAGGTCCAGTAGCGCGTCGGCGGCCTTGTGCGGGTTGTGCTCGCCGACGGCGATCTCGCACTCCTCACGGTTACCGACCGCCACCGTCACATGCGGCAGGGCGCGCTGGACCTGCTCGGTGGCCGCGGCGGGCGACTCCCAGAACATCGGCCGGTAGTCGAGGTCGAGGACGGTAAAGGACTTGCGCTCGCGTGCTTCCCATGCGGCGAAATGCGCACTGCGACTTGGTTCCTCGGCCAGCCCGGTCACCGTCGACCAGTACAGCCGGGCGGAGCGCACTGCGTCGGTGTCTATCTCGTCGGCGCGGACCTGCAGGTCGGGTGCGCTGGGACGGCGATAGAAGTACAGCGGAAAGTTGTCAGGCGGAAAGATCTCGCAGAACGTGACCGGGGTCGGGTACTCGCCGTGGGTCGCCACGTAGCGGTTGTCGACTCCCAGATTGGCCAGCTCGCCGCGGACGTAGCTGCCGAACGGGTCGTCGCCGACGCCGGAGATCAGCGCGGCGCGGTTGCCCAACCGGGCCGCGGCCACCGTGACGTTGGCGGCACTGCCGCCCAGAAACTTGCCAAACGTTGTGACGTCCGCCAGGCCAACACCGACCTGCAGGGGATAGATGTCGACGCCGCAGCGCCCGATGGCGAGGACGTCAAGTGGCTGCCTGGTGCTCAATGTCAGCCTTCCGAGGGTGTAGGTGATGGACTCGGTATCGAGAGTGCCCCGCGTCACGCGGCGCTGTCAATACTTTGTCCTGACATTCTATCTTTCGATCATACGATGTTAGTATGCAGCTACTGCCCGTCTGGTCCACATGAGATCGGAGACGACGTGCCCCTGACAGTGGAGCTCGACAGGTCCAGCCCTGTCCCTCTCTACTATCAGCTCGCTCAGGCCATCGAGGCGGCGATCCGTGACGGCGACCTGGCGCCCGGTGATCGCTTCGAAAATGAACTGGCGCTGGCGAAACGGCTGACGTTGTCGCGGCCGACGACTAGGCGCGCGATTCAGG
>JAVRPX010000561.1:0-9385 GCA_032161985.1 Mycobacterium sp. | reverse complement strand
CCCGCGCCATCCGCAGCGTGACCGTCGACTGGCAGGTCGAAGTCCAACCCGACACCCAACCATCGACCGTTCTGGACACCGTGCGGTCCGCACCGAACGTCCAAGCGGCGCTACCGGTCGGATACGCCCACTCCACCGGATTCGTCGCACAGACCGGTGGAAGCACCCAAACAACCGGCCCCGGAATGGTATTGGGCATCCCCCCGAACTACCGAGCGCAGTTTCCGGGCGCCATCCGCACCCTCGTCGGTGCCGACAGCGGGGTCCTGGTGGCCCAACAGACCGCCGCCAACCTGCATGTGGCGCCCGGCGACACCATCCGCATCGGGCGAGCGGGCGTGGCGCCGGTAGACGTCAAGGTTGATGGCGTCGTCGACCTGCCCCAGGCCGACTCCCTGTTCCAGAAGGTTGGAGCACCCGTCGGCACCCAACCCGTCGCACCGCCGGACAACGTGCTGATCCTTACAAGCAGCCGGTGGCACACCGTGTTCGATCCTCTGTCGGGCCTGCGGCCCGACCTGATCAGCACTCAGATCCACACCACCCTCGACCACACGCTGCCGCCCGACCCTGGTTCGGCCTACACGCAGGTCGTTGCCGCGGCGCACAACCTCGAAGCCGGCAGCTCCGGCGGCGCCCTGGTCGGGGACAACCTTGGCGCCGCGCTCGGTGCCGCGCGCGGCGACGCCGCATACGCCAGGGTGCTGTTTCTGTTCCTCGGCCTGCCCGCCGCCATCCTCGCGGCACTGTTGACCGCGACCGTCGTCACCGCGGGCGCAGGCCGTCGACGACACGACCAAGCCCTGCTGCGCGCCCGCGGCGCGACGCAGGCTCACCTGATTCAGCTGGCCGCGGCAGAAGCCGTCGTCGTCGGCATGATCGGCGGCGCGGTGGGCCTGGCTGCCGCCGCAATGGTCGGCCTGGCCACGTTCGGATCGGCCAGCTTTGGTGCCGACACGTCCGCCGCGATCGGCTGGGCCGGCGCGTCGGCCGCCGCGGGGCTTGCCATCGCGGCCACGACGGTCTTGGCCCCCGCCTGGCGAGACCTGCGCGGCGCCACCGTCGTTACTGCCCGCGCCGATGTGCGCAGAACCATGGCCCCCCGGTGGACACGATTCGGTCTAGACATCGCGGTGCTGGCGGTGTCTGGCCTGCTGTTCTGGCTGGCCGCGCGCACCGGCTACCAGATCGTGCTCGCCCCCGAAGGCGTCCCCTCGATCTCGGTGTCCTACTGGGCTTTCGTCGCCCCGGCCCTGCTGTGGATCGGCGCGACACTGCTGGTGCGGCGACTGGCCGACCTGCTTCTTGGCCGCGGCTGGCCCGTCGTTGCCCGCGCACTGCGACCATTGACAGGGTCCTTATCGCGCGTCGTCGCCCACTCGCTGTCTCGGCAACGCGCGCCGCTCGCGCGCGCGATCGTGCTGTTGGCCCTCGCGGTCGCGTTCGCCGCGTCCACCGCGACGTTCAACGCCACCTATCAGGCTCAGGCCGAAGTCGACGCCCAACTCACCAACGGTGCCGACGTCACGGTCACCGAACCGCCGGGCTCGGCCGTGGCCCCGAACGCGGCGATGCAGCTGGCCGCAATACCGGGAGTGCGTGCGGTGGAACCGGTCCAGCACCGCTTCGCCTACATCGGCTCCGACCTGCAGGACCTCTACGGTGTCAACCCGGTCAGCATTACCAGCGTTACCGCGTTGCAGGACAACTACTTTCAGGGCGGCACTGCGCAGCAGTTGATGCACGAGCTGGCTGCGCGGCCCGACTCGGTGTTGGTCAGCGCCGAAACGGTCAAAGACTTCCAGTTGGCTCCCGGTGACACCATCAACCTGCGACTGCAGGACGCGCGCACCCACCAACTCACCACTGTCGGGTTCCACTACATCGGGGTCGTCACCGAATTCCCGACCGCACCCAAAGACAGCTTCTTCGTCGCCAACGCCGGCTACATCACCGAACGCACCGGCAGCGACGCTGTCGGGGCTTTCCTGGTCGATACCGGCGGACGTGACACCACCGCCGTCGCCGACCGGATCAAGACAGCTGTCGGCACTTCGGCGACGGTCACCGATATCGCCACCACCCGCGGCAGTGTCGGATCAAGCCTGACCTCGGTCAACCTCGCCGGCCTCACCCGCATCGAGCTCGGATTCGGCCTGGTCCTGGCCGCCGCGTCCGGAGCCCTGGTCCTCGCGCTGGGACTCACCGAGCGGCGGCGCAGCTTCGTCATTGCCCACGCGCTCGGCGCGACCCGACGCCAACTGCGGTCGTTCGTACTGGCCGAAACCGCCATCCTCGTCGCATGCGGTCTCACCGCCGGGGCCATCCTCGGCGCGGCCCTCTCGCAGATGCTGGTCAGTGTGCTCACCGGCGTCTTCGACCCCCCACCAACAGCGCTGTCGGCACCATGGACCTATCTCGCTGCCATCGCCGCCGTGCTGATCGTTGCGATCAGCGCGGTGTCGGCCGCCACCATCCGCCTAGCGCGACGGTCGCCGCTGACGGTGCTCGGCGAGCTGTAGTTCTCACCGCGCCTCGCTGGGCGCCGACCAAACAGTCGGATGTCGGGCAACAGCCTGGAAGCGTGATCTCGTTCTCGCATCTCGACACCTGTCACTCGTCGACGAGGCATCGCATCGAGTGGTATTGCGCGAGGGTCAGGGCTTCGGTGTGTTCAGCGCAGATCGGTGCGCCCCATCACGGCCCTGGAGGCGCTCGACGCCTGCGAAGAAGCATTGGAGGTCTACGCAGCCCGCGTGTATGTCGCAGAGGATGAGGGAGGCTAGATCCGGTTGAACCTCTCCATGCTCTCGCAGGACAAGGACACCAGAGTTGTCAGGGTTCCCGTCGGGTACCGGTTGATGCTGACGGGCAGCAGAATGGCGACCACCGAACGGATCTTGCGAATCATGGGGTCGTTCCCGCGGCGGCCGCCGCGCCGGCGTCGACCGGTGTGGCCCTGCCGTGGCGCTGCAACATGGTCATCAACACCACGGCGTATCGCCCGCCGATCGCGGAATGAGAACGAGAAACGAATTCGTCGCGCAGCTTCCTCGGTGGGCAACGCTGCGCCCTCGCCCAGGCGGCGTCCAAGTCGTTCGCGCCGGCTGAGCACTGATGGCGGGAGACCGAACATGTCGCGGCAGGTGCGGGTGAGATGCGCACTGTCGGCGAAAGCCGCGCATTGCGCGGCGTCGGTGAGATCAGCGAAGGCCAGCTCCTCGGTGATCGCGATCCGCAATCGCAACCACAACACGTAGCGGCGCAACGGGATCCCTACCTGCTGGGTGAACAAATGGGTCAACCGACTCACCGGGACACCCGCCGCCGCGGCCACCTCGGTGCCACGCACCGCGCCGGCCCTCATCGCGGATCCAACCGAACGGATCGTCGTCCTGGACACGATGCGTCAACGTGGTTGATCCGGTGCGAAGCGACCGCTGATGGGCGCGTTGAGACAGTTCGCCAGCTTCGGCTGGCCGAGCCGGATGCTGATGATCAACCAGTTCGGCATCAACTTGGGCTTCTACATGCTGATGCCCTACTTGGCCGGCTATCTTGCCGGGCCGCTGGGTCTGGCGGTCTGGGCGGTTGGCCTGGTCTTGGGCGTGCGCAACTTCTCTTAGCAGGGATTGTTTATCGTCGGCGGTACTCTCGCGGATCGGCTTGGCTACAAGCCGCTCATCATTGCCGGTTGTATGTTGCGCACTGCGGGCTTCGGGCTCTGGTCGTCGCGGATTCGCTGCCAACAGTCTTAATTGCCTCAGCTGCAACTGGTTTCGCAGGTGCGTTGTTCAATCCGGCAGTGCGCGCCTACCTGGCAGCCGATTCCGCGAAACGGTCCGTGCGGATGGCGCGCTGAAGTGCCGACGTGCGTATCGAGCAAAGTTCCATCGCGGAGACCAGTCGCAGGTCCCTCAGTCGCCGCGTGCCCTTGCATTTCAGACGGTTCACGTTGGCGCGTTGCGTCTGGGGCGCTGCTGGCCAGCTATTCGGGTCGAGGTGTGCGTCGAGTCCAGGCGTGTTGGGCGAGTAGCCGCATGCCGTTGAGTCCGACGATGACAGTGGATCCTTCGTGTCCGGCGACACCGAGGGGGAGGGGCAGGTGGCCGAGCAGGTCCCATAACACGAGCGTCGTGATGAAGGTGGCCGCGATGGCCAGGTTGGCGATCACGATGCGGCGGGCGCGGCGAGATAGGGCGATCACCTTGGGCAGGGTGGCGAGTTCGTCGCGGACGATGACGGCATCGGCAGTCTCGAGCGCAAGGTCGGATCCGGCGCGGCCCATCGCGATGCCGGTGTGCGCGGCGGCGAGCGCGGGTGCGTCGTTGACGCCGTCGCCGACGAGCAAGACGCGCCGGCCGGTGTGTTCGAGGTCGCGGACCGCGGCGACTTTGTCCTGTGGTAGCAGCCCGGCGCGGACGTCGTCGATCCCGACCTCGGCGGCCAGTGTGGTTGCGGCGCGCGGGTTGTCCCCAGTCAGCAGTACTGGTGGGGTGCCGATGAGCGTGGTTAGTTGTGCGATGGTGTCGGCGGCGCCCGGACGCAGCTGGTCGGCCAATGCCAGGACGCCGATAGCGACGCCGTCGACGAGGACGATCACCACCGTCTTACCGGCGGCCTCCCACTCCGCCACCAGGGCAGCTACCGGGTTGTCGGCGGCGGGCAGCAGATGCTGCGGGCTGCCCACCACGATCTGGTGGCCGTCGATCATGGCACGCACCCCGCGCCCGGGCGCCGAACCGAACTCCTCGGCCGTCGGCAGGGGCAGGCGACGATCGGTGGCGGCGGCCACGATCGCCAGCGCGAGGGGGTGTTCGCTGGGGTGTTCAGCGGCGGCTGCCCACGTGAGGACGGTGTCGGTGTCGTAGCGCGATTCGTCGAGCGCCCGAATATCCGATAGCCGCGGGGTGCCCTGGGTGAGGGTGCCGGTCTTGTCGAACGCGACCGCGGTGACGGATCCGAGCTGTTCCATCACCACGGCGGATTTGACCAGTACACCGTTGCGTCCGGCGGTGGCGATCGCGGCCAGCAGCGGCGGCATGGTCGCCAACACCACCGCGCACGGGGAGGCGACGATCATGAACGTCATCGCCCGCAGCAGCGCCGGCTGCAACGCCGCGCCGAACGCGAGCGGCACGAAGAACACCGCCAGGGTGGCGGCTACCACGCCGATCGAGTAGTACTGCTCGACCTTCTCGATGAACAGCTGCGCTTTGGCTTTGGTCGCTGAGGCCTCGGTCACCATGGCCACGATGCGGGCGACGACGGTGTCGGCGGCGGCCCGGTCGACGCGCACCCGCAGCACCCCGGTGCCGTTGAGGGTGCCGGCGAACACCTCGTCGCCGGCCTGCTTCGCGATCGGGAGGGGTTCACCGGTGATCGAGGCCTGATCCACATCGCTGGCACCGGATAGGACTTGGCCGTCGGCGCCGATCCGCTCACCCGGGCGCACTACGACCCTGTCGCCGACCGACAAGGTGGCCGCGTCCACCACGGTCTCGTCGCCGGATTCGGTGATCACCGTGGCACGCTCGGGCGCCAGATCGAGCAGGCTGCGCACCGAGTCGGCGGTGCGCTGGGTCAAGAACGCTTCCAGCGCACCGGAAGTGGCGAAGATGACGATCAACAATCCGCCGTCGAGGACTTGACCGATCGCGGCCGCACCGATCGCGGCCACAATCATCAACAGATCCACGTCGAGGGACTTCGCGCGCAGCGCCCGCAGCCCCGCCAGCGCCGGTTCCCACCCGCCGGTGACGTAACAGGCCAGATGCAGCGCCCACCACACCCACGTCGGCGCTCCACCGAACTGCGCAGCCAAACCCAACGCGAACAGCACCGTGGCGACGGTGGCCCAGCGGACCTCCGGCAGCTCGAACGGACGAGTCCGGCCCGCTCTACCCGGGTCGGGCGGGTGGGTGGTGAGGGGACGGTCCAGGACCGGGGAAGACATCTAGGCCTCCGAATCGGGTGGCAGGGTCGGCACGGCCACAATACAGGAATATATGAAGAGGTCTTCATATGCTCATTAGGTTAGAATGCAGGCATGGGTCACGGCGTCGACGGCAGGACTACACCGCCCGCGCAGCTCGATGCCGAGTCGGCGGCGACCGTCGCGGCGACCCTGCAGGCGTTGGCGACGCCGAGCCGGCTACGAATTCTGACCCGGCTGCGGCATGGTGCCTGTTCGGTCGGGGACCTGTCTGCAGCCGTGGAGATGGAACAGTCCGCTGTCTCCCACCAGCTGCGCCTTCTGCGTGCGATGGGTTTGGTGACGGGAGCACGCGACGGGCGCAGCGTGATCTACAACCTCTACGACAACCACGTCGCGCTGCTCCTCGACGAGGCCGTCTACCACATCGAACACCTCGGCCTTGGCATCACCGACGACACTTCCGCAACCGCCTGACCCGTTGGCGCAACCGGCCGGACACCGCGGCGACGGCACTCCATGACCTGGCGTTGAAATGCTGGGGGACAACATGATTGCGTCTCAACGTTCTGAACACGAACTGTCACTGTGAGTCTCGACATCACGAGAGCCGGTTCGCCGAGGGGCGTGTGAGTGCTCTTGATGGATCCTGTCGAGGACCCGCTAATACGTACGTGCAGAACGCGCGGTGATGGACGAAGGCAATGGGTGACCGTCGAAGACCCCGTATGTCGATCCCAGCAGCTCGACAGGTGGGCACGTCTCGTCGTCCCGTCAGCACCATCTGGAGAGCGAACTCGACCGAGATCGGTGGCCAACCGTGAGATGCCGGATTCATTGTGAAACCTGCCAACTGTACTGAGACCGGACGGGAGAGGTGGTCAAGCTGGGCGGCCGCCTCGGAAGCGGTCGTCGAAGTTGACGTACGGCCTCATTATCGGTAGCAGCAAGGTCAGTCGATAGCTGAATCAGGTTTGAGAGCGGCTGTGCCAGAAACGAATCGGACCTTCACTTTGTCCAGCATGGGCGCAGAGGTAGAGCTTGCCTTCATCGGTGCGGTGCTCGGTGATGTCGGTCAACCAGACCTCGTCGCGATGGTCTGCGCGGAACTGGCGGTCGACGAGGTCGTCGTGGACCCGGGGTCCGGCCTTCTGTTCAATCCGCGCTTCTTGGCGAATCGACCAGATGCATTCTTGAGAGTACAACCGGGCCACCTTGTTCTCGCCGGCGAGGATGCCGCGTGCGGGGAGCTCGTCGGCGATGAAGCGGTACCCGAAGGCGGGATCGTCGGCATGGATGTCGAGGGCAGCATTGATCAGATGTGCGTCATCCCAATCACGTTGTGTCAGGGACTCATCGTCGCCATTGAATTCGGCTTCGAAGTACATCTCGGTGATGCCGCGATCGCCTCCCAAGGCCTACCTGCAGCCATGAGCACAGCAGACCGAGGAGGCGCGGGGGATGAGTCCGCTTCGTATCGACATCGAGCAACGGGATTGATGGCGGCCGTCAGTGTTCAGTCGGTTCGACAAGGCGAGGGCTGTCCATGGTCGGCCAAGTAAATCCGCGCGTCCCAAGGAGCCAGATCGAGCGACGTTGACGCGATCGTGGCGGCAGCATCTGGCAGGTTGCCAAGCAGCAGCCTGGCACCGATCCATTCTGGGCTGATGTCGATGGCCCGGGCATCGCGCCCGCAGTTGGCGAGGACGACGAGTTCATCGGTCGGGCTGGCTCTGGTGTACGCCCAGATCTGCGGGTCCTCGGCCATGAGCGGCGTGAAGTCACCGTCCGCCAGTATCGGCAGCTGGTGGCGAAGACGGATGAGAGTTTGGTAGTGCGCGAATACCGAATCCGTTGCGTCGATCTGGCTGGCGGCGTTCAGCCAGGTGTAGTTGGGGTTGACCGGCATCCAAGAGCCGGCTTCGGAGAACCCGGCGTACGGTCCGGCGTCCCATTGCATTGGCGTGCGCGCGTTGTCGCGGCTCATCTTGGCTAGGCCGGCCAGCGCCGCTCCCGCGTCGCCACCGAGTTGGAGAACTTGGTCGTAGTAGTTCACGGATTCGATGTCTTTGTGGTCGTGCGGATCTCGGAACGGGTAGTTCGTCATCCCGAGTTCTTCACCCTGATAGATGAACGGGGTGCCACGCATGCCGTGCAGAACGGTCGCGAGCGCCTTCGCCGAGGCCGCCCAGTATTCGGGGTGGTCGTCGCCGAACCGGGAAACCACGCGAGGCTGGTCGTGGTTGTCCCAATACAGGCTGTTCCAACCGGTCTCGGCCAACGCCTCCTGCCAGCGGTGCAGCGATCTCTTCAGGACGACGAGATCGAGACCTACATAGTCGAACTTGCCTGCAGGGCCCTGATCGACGGACATGTGCTCGAACTGAAAGACCATGTTCAGCTCGCCCCGGGCCGGGCCGGTGTAGAGCCGCGCCTGTTCGGTTGACACGCCTGGCATCTCGCCGACGGTGATGAACTCGCCGTCACGTCCACCGAAAACCTCGTGGGTCATCTCGGCGAGATAGTCGTGCACGTGTGGTCCGTCGGCGAACTCCTCGAAGGCGTTGACGAACCGCTGCCCCGGGCTGGCCGGCGCATCGGGCAGCCCCTCGGCCTTGGAGATGAAATTGATGACGTCCATGCGGAAGCCGTCGACACCGCGGTCGAGCCACCAACGCATCATCTCGTGGACGGCGTGGCGTACCTCCGGGTTCTCCCAGTTCAGGTCCGGCTGCTTGCGGTCGAACAAATGCAGGTAGTACTGGTCGGTGGTCGGGTCCCATTCCCACGCCGAGCCCCCGAAGAAGGCGCCCCAGTTGTTCGGCTCCGCACCGTCACGGGCGTCGCGCCAAAGGTACCAATCGCGCTTCGGATCTTTGCGCGACGAACGCGACTCGGCGAACCACGGGTGCTCATCGGAGGTGTGGTTGACCACCAGATCCATCACCAGCTTCATCCCCAGTTCGTGCACCCTCGCCAATAACATGTCGAACTCGGCCAGGGTGCCGAACATCGGCTCGATGGCGCAGTAGTCGCTGATGTCGTAGCCGTTGTCGGCTTGCGGTGAACGGTAAACCGGCGACAACCAGATCACGTCTACGCCGAGCGCCCGCACGTAGTCGAGCCGGCCGATGATGCCACCGAGATCACCGATACCGTCGCCGTTCGAGTCGGCGAAGCTGCGCGGGTAGATCTGGTAGACGGACGCAGACTTCCACCAAGCAGCATCACGTCGGCTCATGCGCAGTCTCGCTTCTCAATTGCCATTGATGTCGCGGAACACCATTGCGTGCCTGTCGATCATGGTGGCACCACCCACGCGGTGCGCGGCGAGCTTGCGCTGCTCGACGTCACCGCCGGGACGGGCTGGGTGGGGGACGGGGGCTTTGGAGCCAGATGCTTTACACGATCGGCTCGTCCTCCGGTCGTTTGACGCGCAGCCACCGGTAG
>JAVRPX010000560.1:0-3717 GCA_032161985.1 Mycobacterium sp. | reverse complement strand
TCGTGAACGTGCCGATCACATTGGTGTGCACAAACGGCTCCGGATCGGCCAGCCCATTGTCGACATGGGTTTCGGCGGCGAAATGCACCACCGCGTCAGCCTCGGCGACCAGCTTGGACACCAACTCGGCATCGGTCACATCGCCCTGCACCAACCGGATGTCGTGCTCGACCGGGGCCAACGACTCACGGCTACCGGCATAGGTCAACGCATCCAACACCGTCACCGAATCCTCGGGATGCTCACGCACCGCAGCGTGCACAAAGTTCGCACCGATAAACCCCGCGCCACCGGTCACCAGCAACCGCATGGGCTTACCGTAGCGGGCGGGACGTCCTCAGCCCTTCAGACCGAGCGGTCCCGCGAGCTCCGTCAGTGTCGGCAGCAGCGTGTCCCAGCCACCCAACACCTGAATCGTCACGTGATCAGCGCCGGAATCCAGATGCTCGCCCAGCCGCTTGGCGATGTCGTCGGCCGTGCCGTGTGCGACCACCGCGTCGATCAGCTTGTCGCTGCCCGGCTTCGCGATGTCCTCGTCGGTAAAGCCCAGCCGCTTCCAGTTGTTCAGGTAATTGGACAGGTTCAGATAGAAGTCGACGGTCTGACGGCCGATCGCCCGCGCCTCGTCGGCATCCGTCGTGAGCACCACCTTGTGCTCGGGCGCCAGGAACACCGAGTTACCGATCACATCGCGTGCCTGCGCCGTGTGCTCCGGCGTGGTCAGGTACGGATGGGCGCCCGCGCTGCGCTGCGCCGAAAGCTTGAGCACCTTCGGCCCCAGCGCAGCGACGACCCGGCGGCTGGTCGGCACGCACTCTTCGTCGAGCACGTCGAGGTACTCCACCAACACGTCGTAGGGCTTGCGGTACTCCTCGGTGTGCTCCGGATGCCCGATGCCGACGCCGAGCAGGAACCGTCCGGGATAGGCATCTTCAACACGGTGATAGGCCTCCGCGACCTGTTTGGCCGGCGCCGTCCACACGTTGACGATGCCAGTCGCCACCTGAAGCGTCTCGGTGCGCTCGAGGATCGGCTCGACGTAGTTCAGGTCACCGGCGGGCGACCCGCCGATCCACAACGCGCCATAGCCCAGCTTCTCGATCTCGACGGCCTGTTCGGGTTTCGGCACCCCGAATGTCCAGACGCCGTAGCGGCCGAGCCCAGGCTTGAGCGAATCAGCATCGGTCATGTGCATCCCCCTGGGGTCGGAAAGGTCACTGCAGGCCGAGCGGCCCTGCGAGTTCGGCAAGTGCTGGCACCAGCTTGTCAGGTGAGGTAAGCACCTGCACCGGCACGTGGTCGGCGCCGGCCTCGAGGTGCTCCTTCAGGCGCGCGGCGATGGCGTCCGTCGTGCCGTAGGCGACGACCGCGTCCACCAGGCGATCGCTGCCCGGCTTGGCGACGTCTTCGTCGGTGAAGCCCAGCCGTTTCCAGCTGTTGAGGTAGTTCGTCAGGTTGAGGTAAATCTCGAGCGCCTTGCGGCCGACCGCGCGCGCCTTCTCGGCGTCGGTGGTCAGCACCACCTTGTGCTCGGGAGCGATGAACGCCTCGGGGCCGAGCAGTTCGCGTGCCTGGGCGGTGTGCTCGGGTGTCGTCAGATACGGGTGGGCCCCGGCGCTGCGGCGCGCCGAGAGCTTGAGCACCTGCGGGCCCAGCGCGGCGACCACCCGGCGATCCTTCGGCACGCCGTGTTGGTCTAGCGCGTCCAGGTACTCGGTCAGCGCGTCGTACGGCTTCTTGTATTCGTGGCCCGCCTCGGGGTGGCCGACGCCGATGCCTAACAGGAAGCGGCCCGGGTAGGCCTTGTCGATGCGGTGGAAGGACTCGGAGACGGGTCCGGCATCGGCGGTCCATATGTTGACGATGCCGGTGGCCAGCTGCAACGTCGTCGTCGCGTCGAGGATGGGGTCCACCCACGACAGGTCCGCGGCCGGCGAGCCGCCTGCCCAAATGGCGCCGTAGCCCAGGGACTCGATTTCCTGAAGCTGTTCAGGGGACAACCGCTGCCACAGATCATGGTGGCCGAACACGCCGAACTTGCCGAGATTGGGTTTCGTCATGTGTTCTCCAACCCGCGGCGCGGCGGCGGCTATTCCGCGGTGGCCGGAAGTTCGATCGGTGTCGGCACTTCGGGTGCCGGCGCCACGAATGGCAGCAGGACGACGAACTTCGTGTGCCCAGGCTCGGAATGCACCCGCAGATCGCCGTGGTGCTTCTCCACGACGATACGGCGGGCCAGATCCAGGCCGAGGCCGGTGCCCTCGCCGAACGGCTTGGTGGTGAAGAAAGGGTTGAAGATGTTCGCGATGATGTCCGCGGGAATGCCGGGCCCGTCGTCGCAGATCTCGACGCGAATCATCTCTTCGTTCTCGCGCATCGTGCGCAGCGTCAGCGTTCCGCTGCCGTCCATCGCCTGGATCGCGTTGTCGATGATGTTCGTCCAGACCTGATTGAGATCGCCTGGGTAGCAAAGCAATTCGGGCAGGGACTTGTCGAGGTCCTTGACCATCTTGACGGAGCCGTCCTTGCCGATCTTGTCGCCGAACATCATCACGGTGCTGTGCAGCAAAGCGTGGACGTCGGCACTCTGATACTCCGCGCGGTCCATCTGTGAGTACTGCTTGGCCCCGGCCAGCAGCGCGGAGATCCGCTTGCTTGCCTCGGCGATCTGGTTCATCAGCAGCTCGGTCTCGATGGTGTAGCGCAGCCAACCGATGGCGCCCTGCAACGACGCAGACGCGTCGACCTCGTCGACCGATGCCGAGACACGTTCGAGCCAATCGGTATCCAGACCGGCGTCGACCAGCACTGGCGAATAGTCCCAGGCCCCGACGATCCCGCGGTTTTCGAGCCAGTCGCCGATCTGCTCCTCGCGATCCGATGCTTCCAGCGCGGTCAGTTCCATCGACTTGGACTTCGCGACCTGCTCGGCGACTTCCTCCTGGATGCTGACCAGCACGCGCAGGGCCTCGGGGCTGAACTTCCCGTCGGCCAGCATCGCCAGCTTGTGACGCATACCTGCCACGCGGTCGCGAAGGTCCGCGACCGCTCGCGCCGTCGCAGCCGCCGGATTGTTCAGCTGGTGGGTGAGCCCGGCCGACAACTGGCCGAGCGCTAGGAGCTTCTCGCGCTGGCCGATGATCTGGCGCTGCCGCAGTCCACCGACCATGTGGCCCTCGAGAAGGTGCACGGCCATTGGGAACTGCGTCTTCATGAACATGGCGAACGCGTCGGCGTCCAAGACGAAGAATCGCGACGGCTTGGTCACCCGAACGGATGCTTCGTAAAGGTGGTTTTCGCCAGGTACGTAAGCCGACCACGCTCCGCAGTACACGCCGCGCTGGGAGGTGCGGCCGGTCTCGATGTCGGCGCCACCCGATCGCTTGGACATCACCACCTCGCCGTCGAGCATGACGTAGAAGCAGGTCGCAGGGTCGCCCTCGGTGCAGACCGGCCCCGGTTCGAAGCTCTGAATGTGTCCGTTGTCGCACAGCATCTGCAGCTGCTCGTCGGACAGCGCCTCGAACAGGAACAACGTCCGCAATTCGTCAGGCAGACACGTGTTTGAATCGCCCATCATCAGCTCCTAGGCCTCGGCCAAATACCGGTGCACCAACATCACCGCCATCGACCCTTCGCCGACGGCGGCGGCCACCCGTTTGGCTGACTCGGCACGCACATCCCCTGCAACAAACACACCGGGCACACTTGTTTCCA
>JAVRPX010000559.1:0-5260 GCA_032161985.1 Mycobacterium sp. | reverse complement strand
GGTCGGCCGGGAAAAGGGCGCCGGGGGTGAGGAGTTCGGTCAGCAGCTGGTTGCTGTCCGCGGCGTCGAGGTGCTCGGTCGGTTCGTCGAGCAGCACGGTCGGCACCGTTGAGATGAGCGCCCGCGCCAGCAGCAGCCGTCTGCGCTGCCCGGCGGAGACGGCTGCAGCGCCGCCGACGAGTGTCGTCGACAGGCCGTCTGGCAACGCGTCGAGCCAACTGGCAAGGCCCGCCCGCCGCAGCACATTTCGCAACTCATCGTCGGTGGCGTCGCCGCGGGCAACCAGCACATTGTCGCGCACCGTGGTGGCGAACAAATGGGCATCCTCGGCGAAAAACGCCGCTTTCGCCGGGTTTTCGGCCATTGTCATCAACAGCGTGGTCTTGCCGGCGCCGCTCGGTCCGGTGACCGCGAGCCGGGCGCCATCTTCGAGCTCGATCGGCGTCACCGGCGGCCGCATCCGCCCGTCGCTGTCAGGCTCGGTGAGCTCCCGCAGCCGCCTCGCCGCGATCCGTGAGCGGCTGAGCTGCACCGCGGCGGCGGGCAGTGCGGAGGTCGCCTCGAACGCCGACAACGGCAGCAGCATCAGGATCGCCGCGGTCATCGGTGCGACCGAGTTGGCGATCCCGATCGCGGCGACGATGGCGCCGAGCACGCTGATGCCGACGGCCGCGGTCGGTGCGGCGGCGGCCACCGCGGCGGGAGCAGCGGCCCGGTCGGTGGCGCGGCCCCAATCGCGGTGCCGGTGCTCGGATTCGGCGATGAACGCGTCGAGGCGGCCACTGACCCGCAACTCGGCCGCATGCTCCAGGGCGAGCATCGCGGCAACATCGCGTCCGGAATGATGCTGTGCCGCAACTGTTTCCGCTGCATCAGCGGCGCTCGCGGCCAGCCATGGCGCAGCGACACCCGCGATCAACAGGCAGACGCCGAGCACGACGGCCGCAGCGGGGGAGATCACGGCGATGGCCGCGACGGCCGCCAATGAAAGCACGACAGCGACCGCGATCGGCAATACGGCGCGCACCAGCACGTCGGACAGCTCGTCGACCGAGTCGCCGATACGGGCCACCAATTCACCACTGTGCAGCCGCATCGCGGCCTCGGCAGGCGCGTCGGCCAGGCGGCGATACAGCCGCTCGCGGGTGTCGGCGGCGGCCCTCAACGCGGTGTCATGCGACGCCAGCCGCTGGCAATACCCGAGGACCCCCCGCGAGATGCCGAGCGCGCGCACCGCCACCACGGCCACCGTCAGGTCCAACACCGGTGGCATCTGCCATGCCCGGGTGATCAGCCACGCAGAGATCCCGGCCAGCGCCAGCGCGCTGCCAAGCGACAGCACCCCCAGTACGACGGCCAGCAGCAGTCGCGGCAGTCGGGGGCGCAACAGCTCAAGCATCGACAAGACTTCCCATGCGAACGACCCGGTCGCCAATCGCCAGCACGGGTTCTCGGTGCCCGACGACGAGAACCGTCGCACCGGCCCTTGCCCGCGCCACGATGGATTGCAGGACACGAGATTCCATGCGCGCGTCCAGGTGCGCCGTCGGCTCGTCGAGCAGCAGCACCGGCGCCTGCGAGCCGAGCACCCTGGCCAGACCAAGTCGCTGCCGCTGACCCAGCGACAAGCCTGCCCCGCCGCGACCGATGACAGTCTCCAAGCCGTCCGGCAGCGCGGCCAGCACCTCGTCGAAACCCGCCGCACGGCAGGCGCCGTCGAGGTCGGCAAGCGGTCCGAACAGTTCGAGGTTGTCACGGATGCTGCCGGGCACGAGGACAGGGCGTTGCGCAAGCCACGCCACCTGACCCCACCACACCTGCGGCTCCGGCGAATCGAGCCCGAGAATCGCGTGCAGCAGGGTGGTCTTGCCAACGCCGTTGGGTCCGGTCAACACGGTCACCAAACCCGGTTCGGCGTAGGCGTCCAGCGCGGGGCGCGTTCCGACAGCGGGAGCACCGACCGTGTCGAGCAGGCGGAAGGCCTTGTCGGCGGCTGTCTTTCCATCCTGCGCGGCGTGAAACTCGACCCCGACACGGCGTAGCGGCCAGAACACCTCCGGCGCCAGCAGCAGGGCGGTCAGACCGGCCGACAGCGTCACCTCGCCGAAGACGAGGCGCAGCCCGACACCCACGGCAACCAGCGCAACCCCGAGTGTGGCCAGTAGCTCCAACACCAAGGCGGACAGGAACGCGATCCGCAGGGTGGCCATCGCCGAACGTCGATGGGCGGCACCTAGTTCAGCGATCCGCTGCGCGGAATCGCCGATGCGGCCAAGCGCCTGAAGCGTGGGAATGCCTGCCACCAGGTCGAGCAGCCGCGACTGCAGGGTGGTCATCGCAGCCAGCGATGCCGCGGACCGATCGCGGGTGAGCAATCCGATGAGCACCATGAAGATCGGGATGTGCGGCAATGCGATCAGGACGATCACGGCCGAGTACACGTCGTAAATGCAGATCGCCACGACAGCGACCGGAGTCAGGATTCCTGCCAGGAACAGCGACGGCAGATACGCGGTGAAGTACGGTCGGAGCCCGTCGAGGCCTTGGGTGATCAGCGCGGCTGCGGAATCACGATGCGCGGCGAGCCGACGCGGTGGCAGCGCGGCGACGGAGCGCAGCACTTCGCAGGCCAGGTCGGCGATCACCGCGGTCGCGCCGCGTTGGGACAGCCTGCCCTGTAGCCAATGCGCGAGTGTGCGAATCGCCCACAGCGCCACCACGATCCACAGAGGTCCTACCCAGTGTTCTAGGGTCCGTGAGTCGGGTTGAGTGACGATGCCCGCGACGATCTGCGCGAGAACCACGGCCGATGCGATCGTGGTGCCGCTGATGACGACACCGCAGGCCACCGATGCGACCAGGAAGCGCCGCATCGCTGTAGAAGCCTGCCAGAGGTTCACGTCAACCGCCTCGACAGCCCGACCGATGCGGGGATCCGATCGGCCGACAGCCGTTGCCGGAACACCCAATACGTCCAGCCCTGGTAGGCCGTCACCAGCGGGGCGAAGATCAGCGCCGCCCAGGTCATGATCTTGAGTGTGTACGGGGTCGACGACGCGTTGTAGATCGTCAGGCTCCAGTCCGGATTCAGCGTCGACGGCACGAGATTCGAGTACAGCGATCCGAACAGCAGGACGACCACCGCGGCGACGACCGTCATCGTGCTCACGAACGCCCAGCCGTCACCGCCGCGGCTCCACACCAGCATGACGGCCGTGAGCTGTGCAATGACCGCAACCCCGAGCGCTATCCACGTCAAGTCGCTGCCGTGGGCCACCTGCGTCCACAACCCGAATGCGGCTACCAGTGCTGTCACCGGCAGCGCCGACCACGCCGCGAACCGAAGGGCGTCATCACGCACCGCGCCTTCGGTTTTCAGTTTCACGAAGACGGCTCCGTAGAACAGGAACAACCCAGCCATCGCCAATCCACCCAGCAGCGTGTAGGCGTTGAGCAGGTCGCCAAAGGCGAGGTGAACCTGTTTTTCGGCATCGACGGGCAACCCCCGCACCAGCGCGGCGAACGCCACACCCCACAAGAATGCGGGCAGCCACGAGCCCAGCGCGATGCCTACGTCTGCCCACGATCGCCACGCGTGGTCGTTGATCTTGCCGCGCCATTCGATCGCGCAGACCCGCACGATCATCCCGACCAGGATGGCCAGCAGCGGAAGGTAGAGCCCGGAGAACACGGTGGCGTACATCCCGGGGAAGGCGGCGAACATGGCGCCGCCCGCGGTGATGAGCCAGACCTCATTGCCGTCCCACACCGGACCGATGGTGTTCAGCGCCGCCCGGCGGTGCTGTTCGCCGTCGCCCTTTGCGACGCGGCCGAAGTACTCGATGAGCATGCCGACCCCGAAATCGAACCCCTCGAGCACGAAGAACCCGAGAAACAACAGGGCCAGGAGCACGAACCAGAGTTCTTGGAGTCCCATCGTCAAACACCCCCTCTCAGTACGCGAAAGACAGCGGCGCCACGTCGTCGCCCGGCGGACTCGGCGGCGCGGGTTCGGAGTCGTGCTCCAGTGGCCCCTCGACGACGTATCGCCGGATCAGCCAGAACCAGACGACTGCCAGCGCCGCGTACAACGCCGTAAAGGTGGCTAGCGACGTCACCACCATCGCGGCTGAATGACCGGACACCCCCTCTGCCACGGTCAGCCGAATCAGCTGGTCGCCCGTCGGATTCGGCACCACCACCCAGGGCTGGCGGCCCATCTCGGTGAACACCCAGCCTGCGCTGTTGGCCAGGAACGGGGTGGGCAGCGTCAGCAGTGCGAACCAGGAGAACCAGCGCTGGTGCGGGATTCGGCCGCGCCGGGTCAGCCACAAGGTAACGACCGCCAAAAGTGAAGGAAACACCAACAATCCGATCATTGCCCGGAACGCCCAGTACGTCACGAACAGGTTCGGCCGGTAGTCGCCGGGCCCGAACTTCTCTTCGTACTGCGCCTGAAGGTCTTTGACACCGTCGAGGCGGACGCCGGTGAACTTGCCCTCGGCCAGGTAGGGCAGGACGTACGGCACCTCGATCACGTGTGTGACGCTGTCGCAGTTGTTCTGGGTGCCGATCGTCAGGATCGAGAAGTCAGGGTCGGTTTCGCTGTGGCACAACGATTCCGCCGAAGCCATCTTCATCGGCTGCTGTTTGAACATCAGCTTGCCCTGGAAATCACCCGTGAAGAACAGTCCCGCCGCCGCCACCACCGTGACCAGGCAGCCGAGGATGGCCGCGGGCCGATACATCGTGCGGGCCTCGGCAGTTTCGCGCGCTCGCACCATCCACCACACACACACGCCTGCCACGAACGTCCCTGCGGTCAAGAACGCCCCTGCCACCGCGTGGGAGAACGCCGCGATCGCGGTGTTGTTGGTGAACAACGCGACGATGCTGGTCAGTTCGGCGCGGCCGGTTTCGGGGTTGTAATGAGCGCCAACGGGATGCTGCATGAACGAATTGGCCGCGATGATGAAGAACGCCGACATGTTG
The DNA here is from genome assembly GCA_032161985.1 of Mycobacterium sp. GTDB lineage: Bacteria > Actinomycetota > Actinomycetes > Mycobacteriales > Mycobacteriaceae > Mycobacterium. Next base: position 268 of record JAVRPX010000559.1, on the reverse strand, counting down.
ACCGCGATGGCCACGATCCAGATACAGGCAAGGTGTACCAGTCGCGGCAGCCGGGTCCACCCGAAGATCCACAGACCGATGAACGTGGACTCGAAGAAGAATGCCGCGAGACCTTCCATCGCCAACGGCGCACCGAAGACATCGCCGACGAACCGGGAGTACTCGCTCCAGTTCATGCCGAACTGGAATTCCTGCACGATGCCGGTGGCGACCCCGAGCGCGAAGTTGATCAGGAACAGCTTGCCGAAGAACCGGGTCAGCCGGTACC
>JAVRPX010000558.1:0-2881 GCA_032161985.1 Mycobacterium sp. | reverse complement strand
GCGTCATCTCGATCGCGATGTTCACCCAGGGCAACACCCCGGTGGTGTGGCGCGGGCCGATGCTGCACCGGGCGCTGCAGCAGTTCCTGGCCGACGTGTACTGGGGCGACCTCGACGTGCTGCTGCTCGACTTGCCACCCGGCACCGGCGACATCGCGATCTCGGTGGCTCAGCTGATACCTGGTGCCGACATTCTGGTGGTGACGACGCCGCAACTAGCCGCGGCCGAGGTCGCCGAACGGGCCGGTGCGATCGCGCTGCAGACCAAGCAGCGCATCGCAGGCGTGGTGGAGAACATGTCCGGGTTGCTGCTCCCCGACGGCACGACCATGCAGATCTTCGGCGAGGGCGGCGGACGCCAGGTCGCCGAGAGCCTGTCCCGGGCCGTGGGCGCCGACGTGCCGCTGCTCGGCCGGGTGCCGCTGGACCCCGCGCTGGTGACCGCGGGCGACGCCGGTGTGCCGCTAGTGCTGTCAGCGCCGGATTCGGCCGCAGGCAAGGAGCTACGCAGCATCGCCGACGCGCTGTCGAGCCGTAAGCGGGGACTGGCGGGCATGTCGCTCGGCCTCGACCCCGCGGGCCGCTAGGGTTACGTCGCGTCGGTGTCGAACGGCGTCACGGCGGGCTGAGCCGGCTCGGGAGGCGCAACGGGCTGCGGCGCCGGTGAGGACAGTGGCTTCTCTTCCGGCTTGTCGAACTTGCCCGTGAAGATCGAATCGTCGCCGTCGAGTAGATGTTTGGTGAGCGCGGCCCGCGGTGTCATGCCGCGCAGCTTGCTGAGCTCACTCAGCGGCTCGCGCAGATCCTCGAATTCCGGGCCGAGGTCGTCGCGCAGCTGGCTGGTGGCGCCGCTGATGTAGTCGCGGGCCTGCCGCAGCGCGCCCGACGTCCACCGGATGGCGCCGGGCAGTCGTTCGGGCCCGAGGATCACCAGACCGGCGATCACCAGCACCAGCATCTCGCCCCAGCCGACGTTGGCGAACATGGTTACGCGCTGTTGTCGGCGCCGGGCGTGACGGTGAGTATGACGTGGCGGCCGTCGCGGACCACCTCGATCGGCGACTCTTGACCAATGGTCAACTGGCGCACCGCAACAACGAACTCGTCGGCGTCGGCGACCGTGCGGTTGCCGACCTTGACGACGACGTCGTTCTCCAGGATTCCGCCCTTCTCGGCGGGGCCGCCGGCCTTCACGTTGGCGACCTGCGCGCCGGAGGCGATGTCGTTGCTGACCGAGCGGGCGGTCAGGCCCAGCGTCGGGTGGGCGATCTTGCCGTCCTGGATCAGCGTCTCGACGACCTGCTTGACCTCGTTGACCGGGATCGCGAAGCCCAAGCCGCTGGCGCTGTCGGACAGCGACTTGCCCGCGGTGTTGATGCCGATGACATCGGAGTTCATGTTGATCAGTGGGCCACCGGAGTTGCCGTGGTTGATCGACGCGTCGGTCTGCACGCCGTCGATGACGGTGTCGGTGTCCGAGCCGTCACCGGATAGCGGCACAGGGCGGTGGAGCGCGCTGATGATGCCGTGCGTGACGGTGCTGCGCAGACCCAGCGGGGCGCCGGCGGCGATCACTTCGTCGCCGACCTTGAGCTTTTCGGAATCACCGAAACGGGCGACCGTCAGGTTGTCGACGTTGTCGACCTTTAGCACGGCCAAGTCGGTCTTCGGGTCGCGGCCGACGAGGTTGGCAGGTACTTGCTTGCCGTCGTTGAACACCACCGTCGTCTTGTACTGACTGGGGTTGCCGGCGGCCGCGGAGATAACGTGGTTGTTCGTGACGATGTAGCCACGCCCGTCGACCACAACGCCCGAGCCCTGCGAACCTTCCGAATCGCTGACAGCCTCCACCGTCACCACCGAATCAGCAATCGCCGCAGCGACTTTCGCGAACTGACCCTGCGGCGGCTCGGAGTTGTTGTTGGTTTCCAGCGTGACCTTCGACGTGGTGAACGCCTCGACGACCTCGGCCGTCTTGCGGCCCACCCAGCCGCCTGCGACGCCGATCACCAACGCGGTGATGGCCAGGACCGCCAGCGCGACGTAAGAGACCCTGCCGCCGAACAGCACGTCGCGCACGCCGAGCTTGCCCATCGCGGCGGTCGACGGGGCCGGGGCAAACTGGGGCAACGCCGGCCTGCCGAGCGCCGCGGCGGCGCTGGGATCGCGCCACGGATCGTCCGGTTCGTCGGCGCCCTGGTGGCGTTCGGCTTCAAGCGCGCCTGCATCGGCGGGGTGCCGCTGCAGTGAGTCGCCACCCGCATGGGGCCGACCGAACGCCTCTGCCAGCACCCGGTCTGGCGCCTGGTCCTTCGGTGTGTACTCGCCCTGATCGCGATAGCGGTCCAGACCCACGAAGGATCCATCGACGCCGTCGGGCCGGCCGAACGCGCGACGCGAAGCCGGATCGACGGGTGGACGCGACACAGGGCGCGGTTCGAGGGGCTCGCGCCCAGACTGGTCCAGATTGGTCACCCGTTCATCACCCTCTATTGGAGCGCCTGCAATGGCCTGCGCAGGTCGCTGCTCGACTTCGCACCACCCTACCGGCGCTTACGCCGGGAGCGCGGTGTGCCGTCAGCTAACTGCGACTGTTCCGTCTGCTCAGGCGGCTGCGGCGGAGCGTCGTGCGGTATCTGGGACAACATGCCGAGCAGGGAGCTCGGGACGACGATCGGGCACGAATCCCGCAACGCAGTACGAGCCTGGCGCTGGGCCTCCACCTCGGTCGCGCACTGCGGGCACAGCGAAAGGTGATGTGCAGCGCGCAGGTGCGCGGTCATCCGTAGCTCGCCGTCGACGAATGCCGCGACGGCTTCAGTCGACAGGTGCTCAGTGGACCCGAACTGCCGCGGCCCGACCGGCTCATCGCTTTGCGAGG
>JAVRPX010000557.1:0-4703 GCA_032161985.1 Mycobacterium sp. | reverse complement strand
GCCGACCGGCCGGCGACCCGTCGGAAACCGTCGACGTCACGGATTTTCAGATACGGTCCGTCGATCGCGTGGACACCGTGGGTGCGTGCGGCGATCAGGATCCGCATCAGCACGTGGTGATTCGCGTCGCCGACGTCATAGCCTTCCGGCTGCTCACCCACCTCGAGGGTGCGCATGTTGAGACTGGCCGCCATGTCCGCGGGCCCGAGCACCAATGCCTGCACCCGAGGCCCTGCCGCGATGGCGTCGAGGTTGGTAAGGCCCTGCGCATTTTCGATCTGCACCTCAATCCCGATGCGGCCCAACGGTAGTCCGTGCGTGGCCTCGAGCTGGCTCAGCAGTAGGTCCAGCGCGTGGATGTGCGAACCGTCAGTCACCTTGGGCAGCACTACGATGTCCAGCGATGCGCCCGCAGTCGACACCACCTCGATGACATCCGCGTAGGTCCATGGCGTCGTCCAGTCGTTGACCCGTACCCCGCGCAGCTGGCCCCCCCAACCCGGCTCGGCGAGCGCGATGGCGACCTGCGTGCGGGCCTCGGCTTTCGCGTCGGGCGCGACGGCGTCCTCGAGATCGAGGAACACCTCATCGGCGGGCAGGTTCTTGGCCTTCTCGATCATCTTGGCGCTACTGCCAGGAACCGAAAGGCAAGTTCGACGGGGTCGATACGAGTTTTCCACAAGGAGACTCTCTACCCTCTACAGACATGGCGGCGGTGAACAGGGTCTACGTGGCCCGACTCGCGGGGATGGTGGTGCTAGGTCCCGACGGGGAGTCCATTGGCCGTGTCCGCGATGTGGTGATCAGCATCGGCGTCGCGGGCCATCAGCCGCGGGTGTTGGGCCTTGTCGTCGAATTGCTCACCCGCCGAAGGATTTTCGTTCCGATCCTGCGCGTGACAGCCATCGAGCCGAGCGCCGTCACGCTCGCGACGGGCAATGTATCGCTGCGCCGGTTCTCCCAGCGCCCCAACGAGGTGCTGGTGCTCGGCGAGGTGATCGAAACCCGGGTCCGCGTCGACGATCCCGATCTGCCGGAGCTGGCCGGAATCGATGTCGTAGTGGTCGATCTGGGCATCGAGCAGACCCGCACCCGCGACTGGGTCGTCACGAAAGTCGCCGTGCGGCCGCAACGCAGGCTCGGCCGCCGCAGCAACGTCTACATCGCCGACTGGAATCGGGTGCAGGGCCTGACCGCGTCCGGACTGGCAATGCCCGACCAGGGCGTGGCTCAGTTGCTCGAACAGTTCGAGGGCCAACGCCCGATCGAAGTCGCCGAAGCGGTTCGCGAGCTGCCCACCAAACGCCGCTACGAGCTGGTCAAGGCGCTCGATGACGAGCGGCTCGCCGACGTGCTGCAGGAGCTGCCCGAAGACGAGCAAGCCGACGTGCTTATGCAGTTGGAGACCGAACGCGCGGCCGACGTGCTCGAGGCGATGGATCCCGACGACGCCGCTGACCTGCTGGGCACGATGGCGCCCGCCGACGCCGAGCAGTTCCTGCGCCGGATGGATCCGGAGGACTCCGAGGACGTGCGTCGGCTGCTGAGCCACTCCCCCGACACCGCGGGCGGGTTGATGACGTCCGAGCCGGTGGTGTTGGCCCCCGACACCACCGTCGCGGAGGCGCTGGCCAGGGTTCGTGATCCGGACCTGACGCCGGCACTCGCCTCGCTGGTGTTCGTGGCGCGCCCGCCCACCGCGACGCCCACCGGGCGTTACCTGGGCTGCGTGCACCTGCAACGGCTGCTGCGCGAACCACCCGCCGAGTTGGTCAGCGGCATCCTCGACAAGGACCTGCCGAACCTGAGTCCCGAGGACTCGCTGTCGGCAGTGACTCGCTATTTCGCTGCCTACAATCTGGTCTGCGGTCCAGTCGTCGACCAGGAAAATCACCTGCTGGGCGCGGTGTCGGTCGACGACGTTCTCGACCACCTGCTGCCCGACGACTGGCGGGAGCGCGAGGAACCCGAACTGTCCGGCGCTGAAGGGGTGACATGAGCGACCTGTCGGCGCGGCAGCGGCTGGACACCCCGCGCACGTCGCGCCGGTTCGCGCTCAACTTCGACGTCGAGGCGGTCGGTCGGATCAGCGAGTCGTTCGCGCGGTTCCTTGGTACCGGCCGCTATCTGGCCATCCAGACCATCTTCGTGCTCATTTGGATCGCGCTGAACCTGTTCGCTGTGAAATGGCAGTGGGATCCGTATCCGTTCATCCTGCTCAACCTGGCGTTTTCCACCCAGGCGGCATACGCGGCTCCGCTGATCCTGCTGGCGCAGAACCGGCAGGAGAATCGCGACCGGGTGTCGCTGGAAGAAGACCGTCGCCGCGCCGAACGAACCAAGGCCGACACCGAGTACTTGGCCCGCGAACTGGCGGCATTGCGGCTGGCCGTCGGCGAAGTCGCCACCCGTGACTACCTCCGTCGCGAACTCGAAGAATTGCGCGAAAAGCTGATCGAGCTGCAGCAGCCGCAAACGTCGACCGACCGGGACGCGGCGAGCAAGTCGGACGGTTCAGAGCGGCGGGCCAAAAAGCCGGGCTGAACCGGCTGTAGCCATTGCTGCAACGGCAGATTCGAGACTAGGTATGGTGACTTGGTTCACAAGTGTTCCCACACCAAGGACGGTTGAGTGCACATAGGGGGACGAGCCGCCCTCGAGGCAGCGCGGCGCCGAGCAGGGCGAGCGATACGCAAGCCCGCCTTTGGCGTTGCCATCATCACCCCCCTCATCCTCGCCGGCGCCGTCGGCGCGTCCGCACCATCAACCGTCGCGCCGATTCGCGACTCAGCCGTGATGCCGCTGGCGGCCGTCGCGCCGTCGCCCGGCAGTCGCTCGGGTGCGTCCGTGGTAGCGGTCACCAAGACCCCGACCCCGTTTCACATCGCCGCCGCGACGACCTCGGCCCCCGCGCCCTCTGTGGTCGTGAATTCGCCTGGGACGCTTCGCATTCCAGCGATAGTGCTGTCGGCCTACCGGAACGCGGAACGGATGATGGCGGCGGCCGCCCCTGGCTGCGGCGTGAGCTGGAATCTTCTGGCAGGCATCGGGCGCATCGAATCGTTGCACGCCAACGGTGGCGCCACCGACACGCGCGGCACCGCCGTACGGCCCATCTACGGGCCCGCGCTGGACGGCACGCTGCCGGGCAACGAGGTCATCGTGCAGAGCCGCAGCGCCGACCGAGTGATGTATGCCCGCGCGATGGGTCCGATGCAGTTCCTGCCCGGCACGTGGTCCCGATACGCCAGCGATGGCGATGGCGACGGCAAGGCCGATGTGCAGAACGTGTACGACGCTTCGCTTGCGACCGCCCGTTACCTTTGCAGCGGCGGGCTCAACCTGCGCGATCCGGGCCAGGTGATGGCCGCGATCCTGCGATACAACAACTCCGTCGCCTACGCCCGCAACGTGCTGGGCTGGGCAGCGGCATATGCGACCGGTGTGGTGCCGATGGATCTGCCGCCGATTGTCGGGTCGGTTCCGCCGATCGGCGATTTTCACTTGGACAACTACGAGGGCCTGGGCCCGGGTCTGCCGCTGAACGCGCTCGGGTTGCCGCCCACCGACCCGCTGGCGTTGATGCCGCTGATGGGGCGCGGCGATGTCGCTAGCCAGATCCCCGTCTACCCAGGTCAGGCCCTCGGCCCGCTGCCCGGCCCCGCCTCGGCGATTGTGCCTTTGGCGCCCCAGACGGAACAGCCCGCGGCTCCGCCGTGGCTGCCGCCGTGGATGCAGCAGCCAGCACAGGAGCCGCAGCGGCCGCCCGAATGCGCGGTGTTCTGCATCACGACTCCTCCCGCCGCGCCTGCACCGGAAGCGCTGCCTGCCGCGCCGGGCGACGCGCAAATGCTGATGCCGCAGGCACCGCCTGCGGGTCCGGCGCCGGTCGAGCAGCCCGTCGGCGTGCTGCCGCCTGCGCCGGGCCCACCCCCGGGTCCGGCACCCGGCCCGCCTGCCTGACGGCCGGTAAAGGACACGCCTTGAGTCCGCCTAGACTCGGTTTCAATGTCGCAGATGTCCGAAACTCCCACTGAGCTGGAATCCGCGGTCCGCGCCGCGCTGACCAAGGTGATCGACCCCGAACTCCGGCGGCCGATCACCGAGCTCGGCATGGTCAAGAACGTCACCGTGAACGGCGGCGACGGTGCTGTTCATGTCGAGGTGTACCTGACCACCTCGGCCTGCCCGAAGAAGACTGAGATCTCCGACATGGTCAGCCATGCGGTCGCCGACGTGCCTGGCACCGGCGCCGTCAAGATCAGCCTCGACGTGATGAACGACGAGCAGCGCACCGAGCTGCGCAAACAGCTGCGCGGCGACGCCCGCGAGCCGGTGATTCCGTTCGCCCAGCCCGGCTCGCTGACCCGGGTCTACGCCGTCGCCTCCGGCAAGGGCGGCGTCGGCAAGTCCAGCGTCACGGTCAACCTGGCCGCCGCGATGGCCGCACGCGGGCTCTCGGTCGGCGTGCTCGATGCCGACATCTACGGCCACTCGGTGCCGCGGATGATGGGCACCACCGACCGGCCCACCCAGGTGGAGTCGATGATCCTGCCTCCAGTCGCGCACGACGTGCGCGTCATCTCGATCGCGATGTTCACCCAGGGCAACACCCCGGTGGTGTGGCGCGGGCCGATGCTGCACCGGGCGCTGCAGCAGTTCCTGGCCGACGTGTACTGGGGCGACCTCGACGTGCTGCTGCT
>JAVRPX010000556.1:0-2874 GCA_032161985.1 Mycobacterium sp. | reverse complement strand
GGCCGCGCCTTCGGCGACGTGCCGCTGAACCTGGAGTACAAGCTCGAGGTGTGGGACTCGCCGAACTCGGCAGGCGTCATCATCGACGCGGTGCGCGCGGCGAAGATCGCCAGGGATCGCGGCATAGGCGGCCCGGTGGTGGCCGCGTCGGCCTACCTCATGAAGAGCCCGCCGAAGCAGCTGCCCGACGACATCGCCCGCACGCAGCTCGAGGAGTTCATCGAGGGTTAGCCTCGACGGCGTGACCAACGCCGATGTCTCCGACGACGACCTGGCCGGCCTCGACGAGTTCGGGCTGCTTCACGAGAACGCTGAGCAAATCGGCGCTGCCGAGATACCAACGGTGCGGCGCATCGAGTCCGGACCAATCAGCGCGCTGAAGTTCGGCGACGAACCGCCCGAGGTGGTCTTCCTGCACGGCGGCGGGCAGAACGCGCATACCTGGGACACGGTCATCCTGGGCCTCGGCGTGCCCGCCCTGGCGATCGACCTGCCGGGCCATGGCCGCTCGGCGTGGCGTGAGGATGGCGACTACGGACCAAAGCTCAACGCCGAGACATTGCGGCCGGTGCTGCGCGAGTGGGCGCCGAATCCTCGGCTCGTCGTCGGCATGTCGCTCGGCGGACTGACCGCGCTGCGCATCGCCGCCACCGATCCGGACCTGGTCCCCGAATTGCTCCTTGTCGACGTCACCCCGTCAGCGCCAGAGCGCCACGAGGAGATGACCAAGGCGCAGATGGGCGCCGTCGCGCTGGTCCAGGGCGAGCGCACCTTCCCGTCCTTCGAAGCCATGCTCGACGTGACGGTGGCGGCGGCCCCTAACCGCGACCGGAAGTCGTTGCGCCGCGGTGTCTTTCACAACTCGAAGCAGCTCGACGACGGCACCTGGACGTGGCGCTACGACTCCTTCCGCAAGGGCCCCGTTCTTTCGGGCTTCGAGAACCTGTGGGATGACGTGTCGTCCATCACCATGCCGACGACTTTGGTGCGCGGCGCGAACTCGTTCTTCGTCAACGACGAGGACGCCGAGGCGTTCGCGAAAGGGGCGCCCGGCTTTCAGCGAACCCACGTCGTCGCCGACTCCGGACACTCCGTTCAGGGCGACCAACCCCGCGCGCTCGTCGACATCCTGCGCGGAGTACTGGCCGGCTAGTGGCAACCTTCGCCTTCATCCACGGTGCCGCGGATGTCGGGTGGTACTGGCATCTGCTCGAAGCGGAGCTGCGGGCTCGTGGGCACGACACAGTTGCCCCTGACCTGCCCTGCGACGACGACACCGCCGGCCTCAACGAGTATGCCGACACTGTGGTCGAGGCGATCGGTGACCGCACCGACCTGCTTGTGGTGGGTCACTCGCTCGGCGGGTTCACCGCGCCCCTCGTGGCCGACCGAGTCGGTGCCAACGCGCTCGTTCTTATAGCCGGAATGATCCCAGTGCCCGGCGAGCCGCCCGACGACTGGTGGGAGAACACGGGCTATAGGGCAGCGTCCGACGCGCACGCCCAGCAGGAGGGCTACGCGGATCAGAGGGGCGATCCGTTCGTCACGTTCTACAACGGCGTGCCTCTCGTGCTGGCCGAGGAGGCGATCAGTAAGGAGCGTGGGCAGTCCGGGACTTGGATGGGCGTGCCGTGGCCGCTGGACGCGTGGCCCGACGTGCCGACGAAGTTCGTGGTGTGCCGCGACGACCGCTTCTTTCCTCCCGAGTTTCTCCGCCGCGTGGCGAGGGAGCGCTTGGGCATCACCCCGGACGAGGTCGGTGGCGGCCACTGCGCGGCACTCAGCCATCCCAAGGAACTCGCCGACGTGCTCGAAACGTACCTGCCGCATTGAGCGGCGGCGTTCCCAGCTGTTTACCAATTGCATCCCAGTTGCTTGCCAAGCTGTCGTAGGTTTCCCGAGTCCGGCCGCCAGCCCCGGCCGGCACTCGGTCGGAAGGAACCCACACCCATGGCGCTTGTGCCGTTGAATCTCCTTGTCACCCACAACGGCCGGTCGTCGCGCCAGCATGTGACGTGCCGCTACAAGTGCGGCGACGCCTGCTCGCAGCCCGTCCCGAACACCAGCGACAACGAGTACTTCGGCGATATCGCGAAGGCGGTGTCACGGCGGTCGCTGCTGCAGGCCGGCGGCGTCGCAGTGCTGGCCGTCGGCGCAGGTTCGGCGCTGGCTGCATGCGGGCGCGATGAGCAGCCCGCCGCGACGCCCACCTCGTCGGTGGCACCTGCCGAACCGCCGCCGGGCATGAATTTCACGGCCGTCGCGCCCAACAAAGAGGACGCCCTCGTCGTCGCCGACGGCTACGAACAGGCGGTGGTGATCAGCTGGGGCGACCCGATACTGCCGTACGCGCCGAAGTTCGACGTGAAGGCACAGACCGCCGCCGCTCAGCGCGGCCAGTTCGGGTTCAACAACGACTTCGCGGGGCTGCTGCCCGTGCCCGGACAGAAGAACCGCTTCCTGTTGGTGACCAACCACGAATACGCCTCCCCGCAGTTCATGTTCCCCGGGTACAAGGATGACGGCCCCACCCGCGAGCAGTTCGACATCGAGATCGCCGCGCTCGGCATGTCCGTGGTCGAGGTCGAGCGCACACCAGACGGACACAAGCCAGTGGCGGGCTCCTACAACCGGCGCATCACCGCAGACACCCCCTTTACCCTGACCGGTCCCGGCGCAGGCACCGACTTCGTCAAGACGCAGGCCGACCCGACCGGGCGCACGGTGCTGGGCACCTTCGCCAACTGTTCTGGCGGCGTAACCCCGTGGGGCACAGTGCTTTCCGGTGAGGAGAACTTCCATGAGTACTTCGGCGGCCCCGAGGGCGCGCCCACGCCAAAGCCGGTGGATGCCGATCGCTTCGAACGCTATGGC
>JAVRPX010000555.1:0-7756 GCA_032161985.1 Mycobacterium sp. | reverse complement strand
GGATGATGCCGTTGTACTCCTGGTCGGTGCCCGGCAGGAAGCCAGGAACGTCCACCAGCATGACGATCGGGATGTTGAAGCAGTCGCAGGTCCGCACGAAGCGGGCTGCCTTCTCCGAGGCGTTGATATCCAGGCAGCCCGCGAACTGGGTGGGCTGGTTGGCGACGATACCCACCGGGCGGCCCTCGATGCGGCCGAACCCGACGACGATGTTGGTCGCGTAACCGGCCTGCACCTCAAGGAACTCGTCGTCGTCGAGGATCCGCGTGATCACCTCGTGCATATCGTAGGGCTGGTTCGGCGAATCCGGGATCAGCGTGTCCAGCTCGAGATCCTCGTCGGTGAGGTTGTCCTCGACCGCGCCTTCGGGCACCCGCGCGGGGTAGCGCGGCGGGTCGGCGTAGTTGTTGCTGGGCAGGTAGCTCAGCAACTCGCGGACATAGTCGAAGGCGTCCTGCTCGCCGGAGGCCACGTAGTGCGCGGTGCCCGACTTGGCCATGTGGGTGTGCGCGCCGCCGAGTTCCTCCATGGTGACGTCCTCACCGGTGACGGTCTTGATCACGTCAGGGCCGGTGATGAACATCTGGCTGGTCTTGTCGACCATGATCACGAAGTCGGTCAGCGCGGGGGAGTACACGTGCCCACCCGCCGCGGCGCCCATAATCAGCGAGATCTGCGGGATGACGCCCGAGGCGAGGATGTTGTTGCGGAAGATCCGGCTGTATAGGCCGAGTGAGACGACGCCCTCCTGGATTCGCGCGCCCGCGCCGTCGTTGATGCCGATCAACGGGCGGCCGGTCTTGATCGCGAGTTCCTGGACCTTGACGATCTTTTCGCCGTACACCTCGCCGAGGCTGCCGCCGAACACCGTCGCGTCCTGGCTGAAGATGCAGACCTCGCGGCCATCGATGGTGCCGTAGCCGGTCACCACGCCGTCGCCGAGCGGCCGCTTGTCCCGCAGCCCGAAGTTGGTGCTGCGGTGCCGGGCCAGCGCGTCGAGTTCGACGAACGATCCCTCGTCCAGCAGTGCCAGGATGCGCTCTCGGGCGGTCAGCTTGCCCTTTGCGTGGGTCTTCTCGACCGCGGCCTCACCGACTGGGTGCAGGGTCTCTGCGGTTCGCTTGCGAAGGTCGGCCAGCTTGCCGGCAGTGGTGTGGACGTCGACTTCGTGCTCGGACGCCGGCTCGGTAACGCTCGTCATGGTTGTCGATGCTATCGGCACCTGGGTCATGGTGCGGCGGGCGGCCGGTGGGATGAGCCCGTACGATCGCACGGTGTTTCGGAGCGCGTTGGCGATCGGCGCCTCCGTCACCATGGCGATCCTGGCTGCAGTCGGTGTCAGTGGCCATTGGCTGTTCGCCGATGCGGCTGACGACGAACTGCAACCGGCAGACGCGGTGGTTGTTCTCGGCGGCGAGCATGACGGCCGCGAGCTGTACGGCATTCAGCTGGCGCGACAGCTCGGCGCCTCGGCCGTTCTGCTATCCAACCCTTACCCGCCGGATGATCGCTTGATGCTGACGCTGTGCAACGCGCGTCCTGACGGCATCGAAGTCATCTGTCGGGCGCCATCCCCCGCCACCACCCGGGGTGAGGCGCTGATTGCCCGCCAACTAGCTTCTGACCGGGGATGGAAACGGATAGCGGTCGTGACCTGGCGTTTCCATTTGTTGAGGGCGCGCATGATATTCGAGCAGTGCTATTCTCCCGATCCGGGCCGAATAATCATGCAGGCGGTGCCGAAGAGCTATGAATTGTCGTTTGCTCTTTGGGAGTATATTTACGTCTATCAGTTTGCCGGCTTGGCGAAGAGTTTCATCCAGGGCGGCTGTGGGTCGACCCTTTAGTCGGAATTCCCCGGGCCGTCCACAATTCGAATCTGGTCTCGCCCGGCGGTATCAACTTCCAACACGCCCATAGGGCCGTCGACGATGTGATCAGTCATGACGTATGTCGCACGGTCGAAATAGTCGCCGTCACTTTCTTGTCGCCACATCGCGGGAGAGCCGGCATAGAGTCCGCGTTTGCCCTTAGGCGCAGACGCACGCGTCATAGTGGAGTTCGCCGCCAAGATCGATCGATCCGGCAGTGATGCACCCTTCAGCATCACGGCACCGCTGCCGACAAAGGCGTGACTGCCAACCGTGATCCGGCCCGCGGTCTGGCGATCGTGTTGAAAATCGGGTTGATGAGTTTGAAGAAGACACCGATTCCCGCCGAGGGTGCCAAACTCCCGAACCGCAATTGTTCCGGAACAGTCCAGGTAATTGCGGCTGCCGATTTTGGCCCTGATGCCCATGTACAGTGTACCGGCACCGGGATCGACCGTTTGAAATATCGGGTGAGCGGAGATCCAATTCCAGGACTCGATGATGACGTAATCGTCAAGCCACGCGTTACTGATGTCCCGAAAAACATTGAACAGGGCGATACGAACGTTTTCTCCGGCGTGGAACTTCTTCACACCCAGGGCGAGAGTGGGTCCGATGCTCGCGGTCGGAGCGATTCCGTGTCCGAACCAATTCAGGAGACGATTCTTTATGCGCGACGCGGGCAACAGCCAGCACGCAAACTGAAGCGGCACGGACAACTTGCCGAGAGATCTCTCTCGTCGTGCTAGTTGCATCAGCAAAGGCTCCCGCTGCCACGTCGTACGCCTCACACAGTACGTATGCGCCGCCGATCACCGACGCGCGATCACGTTATCACTTGCGGAGCGATGTCGCTCGCCAGGAAACCTCGGGCCGAGCGCGCACATACCCGTACATGGAAGCCGCCGCGCTAGAATGCCTCAGGCCAACACAGCCGGGCCCGGAAAATCAATGGTGCGCTTATAATGGTTGTGTTGTCTGTATGAAGTCGTTGGCAAGGTTCCGAGGCAGTGATTATTCGCGGCCGTAAACGCCCGTACACGACATTGACCGATTGTGGCCCAACTACCTGAAGACTGGGCTTTCCTGATCACACGAGCGCACTTCGCGAGGGTTTCAGTGACCCGGCTAGGCATTCGCGGTAGGGTAACCCGAACCTGAGCGTAATAGCGAGTGCGGAATGAGGCAGCTGGATGATCTGGACGACCGCGAGAAGGCGGTGCCGTCAGCCGTTCCTAATCGCGACCGTGCTAGTGCTTGTCGCGGCTTTGTACACGGGCACGATGCTTATCCATGTTCACCGTCCTGCCCGATACGTCATTCAGCCGACGCTATCAACGCCGTATCTGCCTTTCGATATGCCGAGCGGTGGTACGACGAAAAAGGTGTTCGCTCATTACGTACCGTGGGTTACCATTTCAATCGACAATCAGCCATATCAACGCGATTACTACACCACCCAACTCAGCACTCCACACGGTGAGGGCGGGGTTCATGCCGCCTATGGTGGTGTAATCCGCGACCGGCCGCTTCCCCGCGACCCGATCAATGACCCCAACTGGCGGAATATCGACTTATGTACCGAGATAACCCAAGCCAAGAGCGTCGGTATCGACGGCTTTGCTGTCGATGCTCTTGTACCCGCATCACAATCGGATGCGGTGAGCCGGGTCATGGACGCCGCGCAAACTGTGGGTGAGTTCAGCATTCAAGTAACTCCGGATATGACGGGCGCATTCGGCTCGAATTACGATGAGGCTGCCTTTGCGGCCGAATTCGCTCCATATCTGAGGCATGCGGCCGCACAGCGGCTCACGGACGGGCGGGTCGTCTTCGGCGCGTTTTATGCCGAGCGAAAGCCCGCTACCTGGTGGCAGAACGTGCTGAACATATTGCGTGACACCTACCAGCTGAATGTTGCATTCGTGCCCACATTCCTTGATGCGCTTCCCAACTTGAGCGCGTTTGCGCCCTTCAGCTACGGATTGAGTAACTGGGGCACTCGCAATCCCTCGGTGGTGTCACCTACCGATACTGCCGAGGGATCTCCCGTGGATCTTGTTCGACGCGCAAAGGCGCTTGGCAAGCTGTGGATGCAACCCGTGGCTTTCCAGGACAACCGGCCCAGGTCCGGCGTGTTCGAAGAGTCACAGAACGCGGTGACCAACCGTAATGGCTGGCAGATCGCCATCAGCCAGCAGGCCGAGTGGGTCAACCTCATAACGTGGAACGACTACGCCGAAATGACCGCCGTCGCGCCGTCGGTAAAACACGGCTGGCGAATTCTGGATATGGACGCATACCAGATTGCTCGCTACAAATTTGGCGTCGATCCGCCGATCCTTCGCGATGCCGTCTACGTCAGCCATCGCATGCAGCCTCATGCGGCCCATCCGACGTTTCCCGAGACGCTGTTGATGAGGAACATAGCTCCCACCCCCGCGCGGGATGCAGTGGAAGTGGAGGCATATTCCCGCGCGCCGTCCATGGTGGTCGCGGTCATCGGCGGGTCGCTTCAGACCTGCAATGTTCCCGCCGGGTTCGGAGTTTGCACTTTTGGGCTGGCCCCGGGTGGCATCACTGTCCGGTTGTACAGATCCAACGTCGACCAAGTGGTGGTGCAGTCGCCCTACCAGGTAACGAACACGCCGTACGTCCAAGATCTCCAATACGTGGTGGCCGGGGGGCTCAGGTAGCTGCGGCGATCGTCAGCACCAAGCCGAGCGCGACGATGAATCCCACCAACGCGAACGTCACGCCGTACGCCACGTGGATGGTCACGGTTGCCGCTATCCGGCGAAGATAGCGACGGGCGTCACTCGCGGTCGTGATCGAGCGCGTCGGAACGATGGCCAGGGTGATCGGTGCCGCGGTGCTGACCAATCCCACTCCAAACCAAACGGGAACGTGTGGCCACCGCATGCTGATCATCGTGACGATGCCGGCGGTAGTGCACACCGCGACATTGAACGCCACGAAAGCGGACCGGCCCGGTTGCGTCCGCTCAACGGCGATCGCGAGGGCCGCACCGACGATCGCGCCAAGGCCGATCTGGGCCAGCCCGAACAGGTCAAGCTCATCCCACAACTGGCGCCGCCCTCCCTCTGATGGCAAGGCCGGCGCCGACGCCTGCCGTCAGCCCCACCATCGCGGCGATCGGCGCACCGAGGACATAAGCGACGAACATCAAAGGGCTTGCCGAGACCGCGAGAAGCGCCAGAACGCTAAAGCTGGCGGCCGAGCCCGCCAGCCCACCCGCAAAAGCACGGAACTTGGCTGGAGCATCGTGCGTCGTTAACAGTCCCAGCACCACGAAGCCGCATCCGACCGTCAACAACGTCGATAGCAGAAGCTGTAGAGGACCCGGCCACAGCGCTATCGTGGCGTATCGGAGTAGGGTGCCGGCGACTGCCCCGACAACGCAGGCCACGACATTGGTCATCGATAGCTGAAGCCGGGCGGGCACGGACCAAGGTTAGCTCACGCTAAGTGACCGTCACTTTGCTGCGCTACGGCTGTTGTGCAACGGCGATGATGCGCGGTCCAGCAAAACTCGCATTTCCCCGGCTGCATAGCATATGTTCGGTTCGCTGGCGGCAGGGAGGGCGGCGCCTGTGCAAAGCCTGTCCGAGGATGGGGTTTCGGTTCGCCGGTGCGCGGGTCGCCGCCGCAGAGCGCGGTTGCTTCTGCCACGAGGCGTGGGCCGTGGCAGCCGTTCCATCCCGTCGATACGGTAAGGCGGCAGCACTGCATCCCTGGAGTGCATTCCAGCCAAGCTCCGTTCGGATGCAGCGGTGGGCGACGGGGAAATGAGGGCGAGTAGCCGGTCGGAGGACGGGTTCCCGGGCCCGGTGGCGGCGACAGCCCTATCCGCTGCCCGCCGGACCGCTGCAGCCACGAATTGAGGATAGCCAGGCGGGGGTAGCAATAGTTCGCGAGCCAGCAAGCAGCAATCCGAGAAATTTCACCCGATCTGGGTGCGCTGAGCCGATCCTGCCGTAACATTGCCCAGTATGTCTGAGGCGCAGCGAGCGGCCATTCGGGTGGTTGCTCGGAGGTCTGATGAAATGGACTGCTTCACAACGGATTTGATCGTTGATCGACGTCCGGATTCGTTTTCGTCCGGACATGTTGCTGCTTCTGCGGTCAGGTCGCCGGCATCGGTGGCATTCGGCTATTGCCAGTCGGACCCGAAATGACGGAAAGAAGGACGATGCGGTCGCGGGTGATTCGTTTGCAGGCGCCGAACGGTTGGATTCGCTGGAGCGACGAAGGGCTACCCCATCCGGCTGACGGCAAGATCGCTAAATGGCCTGCTCATGCACTCAAGCCGACCCGCTCGGTTCCCTCTTGGCGCCCGGACGCCCGTCACGATCCGGCGTCGAATGGCTGCCGCGGGCCAGCTCTGCAACTCCGGCATCCCGGCCTCGCCTCGGGCCCGCCTACGACCCCCGCCCATCGGCTTGCTGACCTGGGGATATCACCACTTGCGCAAATAACTGCACGCCCCGCCGAGGGATGTTCGTCTGACGACTTTCGCCGGCCCGGATTGGACACCGACGGTGTGATACCGCAAACTCTTCTTCGGGTTGGGTTTTATAAGGGGACAGCGTGTTCACGATGACGCGATTTGGCACGGCCAAGCAAACCCGAGTCAATGCGCCGACCGCGGCTGCCGGCCTCACCAACCGGGCCCGATGGGAACGTAAGTACTCCGCCGGCCTGCTCGTCACGGACATCCTCGTGGTTTGCGCCGCGGTTGTACTGGCCCAGTATGTCCGGTTCGGCAGCTCGCCAGGCGAAGGCGGCGAGGCGACCAAACAGGTCACCGGATTTTCGGTGCTGTTCGCGCTGCTGTGGCTGGCGATGCTGGCCATATCGCGGAGCCGGTCATCACGGGTGATCGGATCCGGCGTGGAGGAATACCGCCGCATCATCAGCGCTTCATTCTGGACCTTCGGCGCTATCGCGATCGTCTCCCTGGTCCTCAAGGTGGCGGTCGCTCGCGGCTACTTCGCGATCGCGTTCCCGGTTGGCCTTGCCGGCCTGCTGCTGGCGCGACATCAGTGGCGGCAATACGTAACGCGCGAGCGGACTCGTGGCCGGTTCCAAACGGTGGTGCTCGCGATCGGCGACGAGCGGGGTGTCTCCACCCTTGCCGGTGAGCTGATGCGCAATCGCGGACACGGCTACGAGATCGTCGGTGTCGGTATCCCGGGATACGGCCCGAGTCGAGGCGAGGCGTTGACAGTGCACGGGCAGCAGATACCGATTCTCGGTGACGAGATCTGCGCTCTCGAGGCCATCGAACAGAGCGGTGCCGACACGGTCGCCGTCACCGGTACCGAATATTACGGGGCTCACGGCCTGCGGCAACTCACGTGGCAGCTGGAAGCGCTCAACGTCGACCTCGTCGTCACCCCCGGTGTCATGGACGTCGCCGGTGGGCGATTGACACTGCGGCCCGTCGCCGGTTTTCCATTGGTGCATGTGGAGCGACCCCAGTACGACGGCGCCAAGCGGTTCCAGAAGAGGATGTTCGACTTCTGTTTCGCGTTGGCCGCTCTCATCTTCACGTCGCCGCTGCTCCTTCTCGTCGCCATCGCAATAAAGCTGAATAGCCGGGGCCCGGTGTTCTACTCCGCCGAGCGCATCGGACTCGACGGCAAGCCGTTCACCATGTTGAAGTTCAGGAGCATGGTCGAGAATGCCGATAAACAACTGCCCGATCTAGACGACCTCAACGAAATTGACGGCGGCGTCCTATTTAAGATTCGAAATGACCCCCGTGTCACCGGTGTGGGCCGCATAATCCGGCGTTACAGCATTGACGAGTTACCGCAATTCATCAACGTCCTGAAACAGGACATGAGTGTGGCGGGACC
>JAVRPX010000554.1:0-5451 GCA_032161985.1 Mycobacterium sp. | reverse complement strand
TGCACTCGCCCTTCACGCCTTCGCAGTACATGCCTGCGCCGTCCATGCCGAGCCGGATGTCGCGCAGCAGCGGCTCCATCCGGGTCGACGCATGCATCGCGTAGTCGACGTTGTAGTCGGTGGCAGGAGTCAGCCCGCGGTAGCCCGCCGCCCACGCATCCCGAAAGCCGGAGTCGAAAGCGATGAACTCCAGCTCGGAGCCGACGTACGGCACCAGGCCGCTCTCGGTGAGTCGATCAATCTGGCGGTTGAGGATGCTGCGAGGCGCCTGGGTCACGGGATTGCCGTCGGTCCACGACAGAGCGGCCATCACCATCGCGGTGCCCGGCAGCCACGGGATGAGCCGCAAGGTTGAGAAGTCGGGCGTCATGACCATGTCGCCGTAGCCGGTCTCCCAGCTCGATATCGCGTAGCCGTCGACGGTGTTCATGTCCACGTCGACCGCCAGCAGATAGTTACAGCACTCGGCGCCGTGTTCGGCGACATCCTCGACGAACAACCGGGCTGACACCCGCTTGCCGGTCAGCCTGCCCTGCATGTCGGTGAACGCGACAATCACGGTGTCGATGTCACCAGCGCCCACCAGTCGTTCGAGGTCGGATTGCGACAGCATGCCAGTCATGACGAGAAGTCAACCATTGGAAACCGCCTCACGATTGTCTGACCTTGCAGATTTACCAGATTTTCACTCTAAAGGTAGGGCATCAGACCATTAGAACTCAATTGTTCGACTCACCGCCGGCCACGGGTAGGGACTACGCCGTTGTCGACGCGGGAAGCGCGTGCTTGCCGCGAGTGTGGGCCTTCCGGTTGACCCGGACATCGAAGGCTTCGGATACGTGCCATTCCCGGGACAGCATGACGGGAGTGCCGTCGCGGCCGTAGTCCACCTCCTCGATGTACAGCAGCGGCTTCCCGCGCCGCACGCCGAGTACTTTCGCGGTCTGGCTGGTGCTGGCGACGGCGCGCAGAGTCGCCGTCGCATGGTCTGCGGTATGCCCCGAGGAACTCAGGAGCGCAAACAGTGACGGGTCCAGGTTCCGTAGATCGAGATCGCTGCGGAGCAGGCGCGCGGGGATGCGATCGAGCGAGTAGATCACCGGTTGGTCGTCGGCCGTCCGCACCCGCTCGACCGCCAAGACTGTGTCGCCCGGGCCGAGTTGTAGCGGGGAGTCGTCCGGGCAGCACTGTTCGAACGCCGCGTCGAGGATGCGCATCCCGGCACGTACGCCCGCACTCTCGATCATCGCGAGATAACTGAGCGTCGAGTCGAGTCCGTGGGGCATGCGCCGACGCTCGGTGACATAACTGCCCGAACCGCGACGACGGGTGACGTAGCCAGCCTCCACCAGCCCACGCACCGCGTCTCGCACCGTGGCCCGAGATACGTTGAAGCGCTTGGCCAGTTGGCCCTCGCTCGGCAACTTGGTCCCCGGTTGCAACTGCGAACTGGTGATTTCCTCCAGCAACTCGTCACGCAACCGGTCGGCGAGCAAAGTTCGGCCGGACACGCTGTCGAGCCTACGTGCGGGTTTCGCGGGCTGCATCCGCCGTCGCCTCGAGGACGCGATGGACCTGGTCTGCGATGGACGGCGCACCGGGCAGCAGACCGTCGAAAATGGCGCTGCCGATGGTGTATCCCCACGCGCCTGCCTCGCTGACTGCGAGCGCCCGGTCGATGCTCGCGATCGACCCCGCAACGATCACCGGGCCGCTAGAGCGCCGGACCACCGCACGGATCAGAGCGTCGTGATCGGCGGTTGGATGGCGATACGCCAGCAGGTCGAGCCCAGTGACGTGGTCGAGAGACGTGAGCCGTTCGGCATCGGTCGCGATTTCGTCGATCGTGCCGAGCAGAACACTTGGATGATCGACGACCCGGCCTGGGAACGGGCAATAGCGCACCCCGTCCGGCAGGATGCCCGCACCATCCGCGGCGTGGGTTCCGCCGAGCACCCAGTCGACACCGGCCGCGGTCGCCGCGCGCAGCGATGACAGCTCGTCCTCCTTGCTGGTCGAGACCACTTCCAACATCACCTCGAATCCGGCGTCGTGCGCCAGCGACGTCAGCTCACGCTGTCGCGACGCGTCCGCTCCGACGTCCTTGAAGCCGATGTATTTCAGACCGGTGTCGGCCACTTGTGGCACGATCTCGGCAGCGTGTTCGACGGTTCTGTCGCCGTGGGTGAGCATGAAAATGAAATGAGACACAGCAGTGCTCCCTTCCTTCATCCGTCCGTCAGCCCGGCGGTCGCGGCGTCGGCCACGATCGACCACGCCGCATCGTCCGACCACACGCCGAGCACGTCGGCGAGGTCGACAATCGAGATCCGCTCCCGCAGCAGGTGGGAGTTCCGCAGGGCCCAGAACAGTAGGTCGTCGTTGTAACCGTCGCCGAGGTCCTGCCCCCGGGTCGGCAGACCGCTCGCACGGCTTATCTCGTCGAACTGTTCCGGTGAAGGAAGCCTCAGGGACCGTGCGAACGCGTCCCAGTCCGACACCAGCGCCTCGACCGCGGATTGGTGTGCCAGCAGCCAGTTTCGCTTCGCGGAGTAGGCCGTCCAGCACTCCTCGGCCGTCTGTGGTTCGAACTCGGCGAATGCGCGCGCCACTGCGTCGCGACCCGTCGTTTCGTCGGGTACCCGGACCTTCGCATCCGCCGACCGGATCGTGGAATCGACGAGCTGCCAGACTCGCACGGCAAGCCGCGTCGCCACCGTGACCTGCATGCCGTGAGCAGCGGCCGCCCGTCCCTGACGGCTGCGCGCCATCTCGAGCAGGTGCGAAACCGCATGTTCGGTGCCCGATGCCGGGGCCGTCGAACCGACGATTCCCATCGACAGTCCACTGACCGCAAGCAGCCGGGCAAGATCTGCGATGCCCGTCGGTTCGGCGTCACGTGCGGCCCGCGCGAGCGCAGGGAGCCCTGGATTGGCGGCAAGGACGTCGTCGACGACGGCAGGCATGTACCGCGGTCCGTGACCGAGCCGGGCGGCGAGTTGCCACTCGGCGACCGCGTTGGGGACCGTCGAAAGGTCCCCGACCCCAGCGAGGTTCAACTGCCACGGTGCCGCGGTGAGGATGTCGGTATCGGCGACGAGGACGTCGGGCCATCGGGATTGGACGGTGCGTTTCGCGCCCGCGACGATAAGGACGCTTCGGTCGGCAATGAAACCGTTGATGCTGCAGGCAGTTTGGACCGCGACATGACGGCTGCCGGTGCGCTGAGCAGTCACCTTCGCGATGTCCGTGAGCGTCCCGGACCCGACGGAGACGAGCAGCCGGTTCGCACCGACCTGGCCGACCGCACGCTCGACCGTCTCTTCGTCGGCGCGAACAACCCCGCTGCCGAGCTGGACCACGGGGCAGCCGAGGTGGGTGGCCAGTCGCTCCACGACCGGCCCGGCCGGTGTGCGGTATGGGCCGCCGTCGCTGAGGATCACGGGAGCAATGGACGCGAAACGTTCGCAGCTGTCGTTGATCGCGCTGTCCAACACCGACTCGCCGATGGAGACGTCGACGTCGGGCAGTCCGGCGTGACCGTCGGCGCGCAGGGCCGCCAGAAGGGCCGCAGGGTCGGGAATGGTGATCACGTCGGCCGAGCCGATACGTCAGGCCGCGCCAGCGCCGTCTCAATAGCGTCGAACGCGGCGAGGTAGCGCCGGTAGGCGTCCGCGTAGGTCTTGGTTGCCTCGGGGTCCGGCTCGATGGCGGCCGGAGCGAGCCGGACTGCGACCGATGCCGCCGTGAAGTCCGCGAAGAACCCCGTGCCCACCCCGGCGACCATGGCGGCGCCAACGGCGGTGGCCTCCTCGGTCAGCACACGGCGCACCGGCCGTCCGAGCACGCTGGCCTTGATCGTCGCCCACAAGTTGTCGCGCGCGCCGCCACCGACGATCCGTATCTCGCCGCGACCGAGGCCGAGTGCGTCGAGTCGTTCGACGATGTCACGCAAGGCAAATGCACAACCTTCGAGCACTGCCCGTGCGACGTGCGCCGGTGTGTGGTTCATCGCGAGGCCGAGCAGACCGCCACGCATTCGGTCGTTCCACCGCGGTGCCGTCGACCCCGACAGTGCCGGCAGGAACAGCACACCTTCACTGGCCGGTGGCGCCGCCAGCGCCAGGGAAAAGACCTCGGCCTGCGGCACGCCGAGCAGCCCGGCGAGCCAGAGTGTGCTGCCGCCGCTGACGAATCCGGGATTCTCGATCAACCACGAGCCGGGTACGGCATGGCCGTGCGTCTCGACGAGACCGAGTGGGTCACGCACAGGTGTCGCGGACACGGTCGTCACCGGCTCCGCAGTACCGGTGACATCGACGACGACACCGGCCTCGATCGCGCCTGCCCCGACCGACGCGGCGTGTTCGTCTCCGGTTCCGACCACCACCGCGCAACTCGTCGGGAGACCGAACTCCGAGGCGATGTCGGCCATCAGCGTGCCGACCACCTCGGTCGACGAGCGCACCGGCGCGAACATCGACGGGTCGAGCTCAGCTGCCGCGCACAGAGACTCGTCGAAGTCGCCGCGGGCGACGTCGTACACCATCGTGGACGATGCGTTCGCGGCGTCCTGGGCGTGAGTGCCGGTCAGGTGATGCAGCAGATATGACCCCACGGGCGCAAGTGTCGCGGCACGCTGCCAGACGGAGGGTTCGTGGTCGCGGATCCACATCATCTTCGGTGCACTGTGCGAGGCATCGGCCACCAGCCCCGTCCGCTCGGCGAGCAGACCCTCGCCGGCCGCGGCGACCAGACGATCGCACTGCTCGGTGGCCCGTTTGTCCAGCCAGATGATCGCCGGGCGTAGCGGCTCGCCGTCGATGTCGCACACCACGACGCCGTCGACCTGGCTGCCAAGACCCATAGCCACGACTCGTGTCGGTTCGATGCCTTCGGTCGCCGCGCGGATGGCGTCGCGCAGTGCGGTGCAATAGGTGTGCGGGTCCTGTTCCGCCCAGCCGTCGTGCCGATGCGTCATGCTCAGGGCGGCCGAACCGCTAGCCGCCACGTCGCCACCCTCGTCGACGGCGACGACCTTGATGCTCTGCGAGCCGACATCGACTCCCAGGACCAGAGACACGTCTTTCCTCAGATCACGGTGAGCGGGTCGGCGTGTCGTCGGCCGAGATCTCGGTTACGGAGACCCTGCCGTAGCCCTCCTGTTCCAGGTTCACTCCGTGCTGCCCCTGCGTCATCGCGAACTCCTCCTCCGGCGACAGCACGAGCTTGTGCCGCCCGGCGATCGCGAAGTAGGCGATTCCGATCAGGAAGTAGATGAGCGTTCCGACAACACCGGGCCGGTAGTCCGGGTTGAGGAAGAGCGAGACGAGTGCGACGAGTGCGATGACACCCGCGATCGCCGCGCCCCAGACCCCGACCGGACTGCGGTATGGCCGCTCAATATTCGGCAGTTTGCGGCGCAACAAGATGAAAGCCAGGCACTGCATG
>JAVRPX010000553.1:0-3914 GCA_032161985.1 Mycobacterium sp. | reverse complement strand
ATGGGTTATTCGCAAGGCGGTGCGGTCGGGTTGCAGCTCGCGTGCCGTCACCCGACATTGGTCAACAAGCTGGTCGTGTTGTCCGCCACGTACCGCAAGGACGGCTGGTACCCGTCGGCGTTGGCGGGCATCGAGGGTCTCAGCGTCACAGCGTTTGCCGGTACGCCCGTCGAGGAAGGCGTTCATGGAACACACGCCGGACGCCAAGGCGTACGACGCCTACCTCGAAAAGATGAAGGTACTGAACGCCGATGACCAGAACATCAGCGACGAGCAGATGCGTTCGATTTCTGCGAAGACGATGGTCATCATCGGCGATGCGGATGGCGTGAAGCCGGAGCATGCGCTGGCGATGTTCGAACTGCGCGGTGGCGGCGATGAGGAAGCGGCAGTGACGGGGACCCTGCAAAAGGTTCCGGCCGCGCGTTTGGTGATCCTGCCGGCGACGTCGCACATCGGCATCTCTGGGGAGACTGCGGTGCTAGTGCCGATGGTGACTGCGTTTCTCGATGATGTGCAGCCGGCGACGCCGGATCTCTTTTGACCGATGAATTCCGCGACCATCTCTGGTCAATACTGCAGAGAACCCTTCGAACCCCGGGAGGCACCGTGACCGACCAGACCGCAACCGCCCTACCCCCAGTCGTCGATCAGCAGACCTGGCGGTCAGCACTCGACGATTTGCGTAAGCGGGAGAAAGCCGCCACCCGCGAGCTCGACGCGATCGCCGCCCAGCGCCGTCGCCTGCCCATGGTCGAGATGCCGGACTACACCCTGATCGGGGCGGACGGCCCCATCCGGCTGACCGACGTCTTCGACGGGCGCGCGCAGCTCATCGTCTACAACCACATGTGGTCGGACGGCGCGGAGTGGCAATGCGGCGGGTGCACGGGCTTTACGTCGCAGTTCACCAGGCTCGAGTTCCTCGACAGTTACGACGCCCGCTTCGTCATCGTCACCAACGGACGCATCGAGGAGGCCTTGGCGTACAAGGCCAAGGTCGGCAACAAGATGGACTGGTACTCCTCATCGGAGAGCTCCTTCGGCGCCGACGTCGGCGCGCCTCCTGGGGCGGGCTTCGCCGTCAATGTCTTTCTGCGCGACGGCGACACGGTGTACCGCACGTGGCACACCGACGGTCGCGGCACCGAGCAGCTCAGCCACAGCTTCGCGCTGATAGACCTGCTGCCGTGGGGCCGTCAGGAGGAATGGCAGGACTCCCCCGAGGGCTGGCCGAAGTCGCCGACCTACTCCAACTGGCTCGACTCTCCTGACATCGCACGCGCCTACGGCGCGAACGGTGGTGGCCGATGACGAGCGCGACGGCGGAGCGCTACGTCGTCACTCGGACCATCGCCGCCGAACCAGCCGAGATCTTCGCTGTACTCGCGGACCCGACCCGGCACAAGGACACCGAACCCGGCGACTGGGTCCGCGACGCGATCGACACCGACCACATCACCGGCATCGGCCAGATGTTCGCCGTGAACATGTATCTCGAGCAGGCCGGCGGCCATTACGTCATGCACAACCTGGTCACCGAATTCGAAAAGGACCGCACCATCGCGTGGCTTCCTGGGCAACTGGACGACGCGGGCAAGCACGGTCCGGGCGGCTGGTGCTGGCGCTACGACCTGACGCCCAACGGTGCGGGCACCGACGTCACCGTCACCTACGACTGGAGCGGGACCTCGCAGGAGTTCCGCGACACCATCGGGGTACCCGTGTTCGGCGAGGACTTCATCGCGGCGTCGTTGGCGACGCTCGACCGCACCGTTACGCGACGCTGAAACGGTCAGGGCAGGTCGTGCTCTCCGAGTTGGTCTCGGGGCACGACCATCATCGGAACGTCAAGCACACGAAGCATTTTCGCGGCGGTCGAGCCGAGGAAGAGTCGCTTTGGTGCGCTGAGCCGGCTCGACCCGACCATGATCAGGTCCCCGTCGCGCCAAGTGAGCTTGCTGACCGCATCTTCGACCGTCGGGCCGTCGACGATGGTCGATGTGACCGAAATAGCCTCAGGCAGAGCTTCTTTCGCGATCTCCAGGGTGTGCTGTGCGTGAGCCAGCGCACGCTCCCGAACAGCGTCCGCGTCGGCACGAAGCGAGCCGAACGTCGGGTCGAGTGCAACCAGGGAGGCCAGGCGCAGCGGCGTTCCCGCCGCCTTGCTGAACCGAACCGCTGTGCGCAGCAACAGATCCGCGCCCTGCCGTTCGCCGATCGCGCATGTCACCTCGCGGACCCGCTCGACGTCCGAGTGGCGAGTCCCCCGCGGCGCCACCGCCACCGGAACAGGTGACGAGTGCAGCAGCTCGTTGACCACCGAGCCCAGTGAGAACGGGCCAGCCAGCCCACCGCCCGACCCACCCACCACGATCGCGTCGGCCCCGAGTCGTGCGACCTGATTGATCAGCCCGTCGGCGAAGTATTCGTCGAAGGACACGTTGCTGCGCGCGACGACGTCATCAGGTACCGCCGCGCGCGCCTCGCTCAGCCATTTCTCCGCCTGCTCGTGGAGCAGCTCGTCGTAGCCGCCGACCGACAGACGTGCGACACCTGGGGGGTCGGGCGGCAGGATGAGGCAGAGCTCCAACTCGGCGCCCAGCGTCCGGGCCAACCGAGCGGCCAGGGCCATCGCGTCTGCGCCACCCGGCGTCGCCAGATACCCAACGACCAACTTCATAGCCAACTAACCGCCCATCCCGCACCCCGTTGTGCCGACTCCCGTCGACATCGTGTCAATCAGCGGTGGCGAATATCGCTCAATCGGTGTATTCGGCTGCGCCGTCCTCGAGCACAAGTCGGGCGTCGGATCCGTCCGGACTGGATGCTTCGGTGCGGAACACCGCGTGCCCGGGCTCGGTGCGCCAGATCGAAGTGGTCAGCGTCTCACCGGGGAACACCGGTGAGGTGAACCGCGCGTCGACGGCGCTGACCTTGGTGGCGTCGCCGCCGCCGAGCTCGCTCACCAGCGCGCGACCGGCGACCCCATATGTGCAGAGCCCGTGCAGGATTGGCTTCGGGAAGCCGGCCAGGTTCTGCGCGAACCAGGGGTCGCTGTGCAGCGGGTTGCGGTCGCCCGACAGCCGGTAGATGAGCGCCTGGTCCTCGCGGGTGGGCAGCACGATTTTCGCGTCGGGTTCCCGCTCGGGGATCTCTGGCGCGACGGGCCGCTGCCCCGGCTGCCCACCGAAGCCGCCCTCGCCACGGATAACCGCGGTCGTGAACGTCTCGGCGACGACCTCCGACGTGTCGGGATCCGTGCCCGTCGCCTTCAGCATGACGATCGCGTTCTTGCCCTCACCCTTGTCCTGGATGTCGGCGACCTCGGCGACGACGCTGAGCTTGCCTGACGGCGGCAGGGGCTTGAACAGCCGGATCCCCTGGGATCCGTGCAGCAGCATCGCGAAGTTGAACGTGCCGATCTTGGCGGCCGCGGCGAACGGCAGGCAGGCGATGACGGCATAGGTGGGCAACACCTGCTGCGGGATGTCGTGGCTGTTCTCGGTGGTGAAGGCCAAGTCGTCGAGGCCTGCGCCGACGCCCAGCGCGTAGAGCAGGGTGTCGCGGTCGGTCCATATGAACTCTGACGGTTCCGTCTTCGCGCCTATGGCGGTCGGGTCAATCGGCATAGTCGGACGATATAGGCCGCGCCACGACCGCGTCACACCGTGTTGACCTTTGCCCGACAAGGGGTGACCATGGCTCGCATGCGCTATGTCGTTACCGGCGGTACCGGGTTTATCGGCCGCCGTGTGGTGTCGCAGATCCTGGCCCGACGCGATGACGTCGAGGTGTGGGTATTGGTGCGACGGGAGTCGCTCTCCCGGTTCGAGCGGCTCGCCACCGAGGGTGACCAGGCCTGGGGAGACCGGGCGAAACCACTGGTCGGCGACCTCACCGCGGCGAACCTC
>JAVRPX010000552.1:0-8007 GCA_032161985.1 Mycobacterium sp. | reverse complement strand
AATGAGCGCCTGCTTTTGCAGCTGATTAACCAGATGAAGGTGCTCAACACGGGCCAGCTCTCGCTCCGCTTCCAACTCGGCGCGATGCGACTTCTCCTTGGCTTGCATCTCGACCCGGTGCAGCGTCTGGACCAGAGCCAGTTCGCGTGCCGAGCGCTCCTCGGCGGCCGCCAGCTCGACGCGTAGTCGTTCGGCGGCGTCGGCGGCGTTCTGGTTCGCCTGGCGCTGAATGCTGAGGGTCTGCCACATCGTCACCATCACGATGCAAAACACGACGGCGCCGAAGAACCAGTCCGCCTTGGAACCGATCTCGCCTTGACTGAGGAAGATGAACCAGGCGATGGCCACAATGCCTGCGACTCCACAGGCAAACCACCCGATCCCGCGCCAGCCCTCGATAGCGGCCAACCAACGGGGTCCCCGGCGAACTGGCATCGCCAGTTGCATCGGCTCTGCAGGGGTGCTCACGTTGGCGCGCTCCGAATCCTCGGCGGCCCTGGTGGATTGCACTAGTCCGGTCATTGGACCTCCCTTCCGCCCGACCATCCCACCGTGCGGGTACAGACTAGGGAACCCTAGATTGCGCCGTCACTCCCCGCCTGTCGGCGGTGTACGGGAAATGTGACGGACCGCTAGTGTCAACCCGTGCTCGCCTGCTCACCGCTATCGAATTGACCCGCTAGAGAATTGAGGGCCCATGGGACAAACCGAGCCACATGAACGTGACTCAACGATCATCGTCAGTCTCTCCGAGGCGGCGATGCACATGTACACGGCGGCGATCGACGCGTTGCCTTTCGCAGAGGACCGCAAGTTCCACAAGCGCGCGGACGTCGTTCTGTCGGGCATGCGCAAGTTGCGCGCCGCGCTGACGGACGCGGCGAGCACCAACAGGCCCTCACCCGCGGTGATCGTGGCGCTGAGCAATGTACGGCGGCGCTACGACGCGCTGATGGAACACGCCGCCGCCGCACCGGGATCGAGTTTGGGCCAACAGTTGTATGTCACGCGCGTTCACGCCAAGTTGTCTGCTCACGAAGTGGCCAACGGCGCGGGGCTTCGTGCCGATCTCCTCGATGAGCTTGAGGCAGGCGCAACGCCCACCGACGAGGACGCGGCGAAAATCAAGGACGCTATTGCCGCCCTCGGCGGGGTGCCGGGCACCGAACACCTCGAGCACCATCAGCCCGAGCAGCAAGAGCCGGCGCACGATGAGCCCGAGCAGCAAGAGCCGGTGGAGTCACACGTCAACGGCTGGGATGAATCCCTCGTAGGAGACAACGCAGGCTAAGCGGCACCTACCGGCTTAGCCGCCTTGCGTTGCCGGCACGGGTCCAGCAGGTGGCGCACCCTCGCCCGGTGGCGGCGCCTGAGCGGGCGGGGCGAGGATGAACGGCACCGCCGCCGACCTCAGATTGCCCAGCTGCACGACGAGGTTGTACGTGCCCGGGCCGATCGGCTGACGCGGCAGCGGGCATTGCGGCGCCGAGCCCATGCCCGTCCAGGTCACCTCGGTGGTCACCTGTTCACCGGGCTGGAATGTCTTGACCAGCGTCTCGTTCGACGGGGCGCAGTCCAGGTTCGACCAAAGCCGGGTGTTGTCCAGTGAGTAGACGTAGGCGGCCAGCACCGCGGCGCCGACGTCGCGCTGGCACGCGACTAGGCCGATATTGGTGACGACCATCGTGAACTTCGGCTGGTCTCCGACGAAGTACTGCGGCTCGTTGGTGATGCCCTTGACCGCCAGCGTGGAGTCGGGACAGTCGTCACCCTCCTTGAGCACCGGTGGCGGCATGACGGCGGCGGTCGGGGTGGGCGTCGGCGCAGGGGCCTGCTGAGCAGGCGGCATCACAGGGGTCTTGACCTCGGGGTTCTCCCCCGGAAGCGGTGTCGGCGCTGCAGCCTGCGTGGGGTTGGGCTTGTCTGCGGTCTTGCTCTCGGTGGCTGTGCTGTTCATCACGACCATCACCACCACCGCGGCGATCACGCCGATCACGAGGACCGCGATCCCCACTGCCAATGCCCTGCGGCGCCAGTAAATCTGCGTCGGTAGCGGGCCATGCGGTTCTAGATCCAGCACAAGCTCACGGTAAGGCCAGGTCACGCTGCCTCGTCCGAGGTGACTCGGCGTGTCGCGGGTCAGCCTTCGCCAATATCGCCCAGATGATCCCGCAGCACCACCCGACCTTCGGCCAGGTGATAGGTCAGGCCGACGATGGCCAGGGTCCCCGCGGCAAGCCGTTCGGCGATGGACGCGGAACGAACGCGCAGCTGCGTGACGGTGTCGTTGACGTGCCGGGTTTCGAACTCGTCGACCCGCGTCAGCCCGGCGTGACGGCCTTGCAGAACAGAGGGCGTTATCCGTTCCACGATGTCGCGCACGTAGCCGCCCGGCACCACACCGTCGTCGATCGCCGACAGCGTCGCCTGCACCGCGCCGCAGCTGTCATGGCCCAGCACGACGATCAGCGGCACGTTGAGCACCGTCACTGCGTATTCGATCGAGCCCAGCACGGCCGAGTCGACGACGTGGCCTGCGGTGCGTACCACGAACATGTCGCCAAGGCCCTGGTCGAAGATGATCTCGGCCGCCACCCGGCTGTCGGCGCAGCCGAACAACACAGCAGTGGGCTTTTGCGCATGGGCCAGGCGGGCCCGGTCCTCGATGCTCTGGCTGGGATGCGCGGGCTGGCCCGCGACAAACCGCTCGTTACCCTCCTTGAGTGCTTTCCATGCGGTCACCGGACTCGTATTTGGCATGGCCGACATTGTGCCGTAGCGCGCGCTCATGATCGATTCGGCCGAGCTGTTGCGGTGGTACGAGCACGCGCAGCGGGACCTGCCGTGGCGGCGAGCCGACGTGACACCGTGGCAGATCCTGGTCAGCGAGTTCATGCTGCAGCAGACACCGGTGGCCCGCGTGGAACCGATATGGCTGGACTGGGTGGCGCGGTGGCCCACACCGTCGGCGACAGCCGCCGCCAACGCGGCCGATGTGCTGCGCGCCTGGGGCAAGCTCGGCTATCCACGACGGGCCAAGCGGCTGCACGAGTGCGCAACGGTGATCGCCGAGCACTTCGACGACGTGGTGCCGTCGGACGTCGAAACGCTGTTGACGCTGCCGGGCGTCGGTGCATACACCGCCCGCGCCGTCGCGTGTTTCGCGTACCGGCAACGCGTGCCTGTCGTCGACACGAACGTGCGTCGCGTGGTGGCCAGGGCTGTGCACGGCAAAGCCGACGCGGCCGCTTCCTCCTCGCCGAGGGACCTGCTCGACGTCGACGCGCTGTTACCCAATAATGTTGACGCGCCGCGGTTTTCGGCGGCTTTGATGGAGCTGGGCGCGATGGCCTGCACGGCACGCGCGCCCCGGTGCGGATTGTGTCCGTTGAGTGCGTGCGCATGGCGCTCGCGCGGCTACCCGGCAGCTGAAGGTCCTGCACGCCGCGTGCAGCGCTACGCAGGCACCGACCGTCAGGTCCGCGGCCTTCTGCTGGATGTGTTGCGCGGCAACGACTCCCCCGTCACCCGCGCCGAACTCGACGTCGCATGGTTGACCGACACTGCGCAGCGCGACCGGGCGCTGGATTCGCTGCTTGTCGACGGTCTGGTCGAGCAGACCGCGGACGGCCGTTTCGCTCTCGCGGGCGAAGGTGACGACTAGCCTGAGGCTGTGGCGCAGGTTCCGCGGACTCGCTACGCCCGATGCGGCGACATGGACATCGCCTACCAGGTCTTCGGCGACGGCCCAGGCGATCTCGTCGTGCTGCCCGGACCGTTCATTCCGTTCGATTCGATCGAATCGGAGCCGGGGCTATATCGCTTCCACCGGCGACTGGCATCGTTCGCCAGGGTGATCCGATTCGACCAGCGTGGAATGGGGCTGTCCTCGCGAGCCTCGCTCGACGAGATTGGCCCAAAGTTCTGGGCCGAGGACACGATCGCGGTGATGGACGCCGTCGGGTGCGAGCAGGCGACGATGTTCGCCTCCGGGTTCACCGCGATGAGCGGACTCGTGCTGGCCGCGGAACATCCCGATCGTGTACGAAGCCTTGTCATCGTGAATGGCGCGTCCCGCATCCAATGGGCACCGGACTACGAGCATGGCGCCGATGCGAGCAGGGTCGATCCGTTCCGCACGGTCGCAGTAGAACCCGACGCAGTGGAGCAGGGCTTCGACGTTCTACGAGCCATCGCGCCAACCGTCGCCGATGATGACGCGTTTCGAACGTGGTGGGACAACGCAGGCAATCGCGCAGCGTCGCCGAGCATGGCGCGGGCAGTGAGCGAAGTCCTCACACAGTCCGACGTGCGAGACAAGCTCGCGCGCATTACCGCGCCGACACTGATCGTGCATCGCAGGGACTGCATCTTCGTCGACGTTGAGCACGGTCGCTACCTCGCTGCGCACATCGCGGGCTCACGCTACGTCGAACTGCCCGGCGCGGATGCGCTGCACTGGACAGGCGATGCCGCGGCCGTGCTCGACGAGATCGAAGAGTTCGTCACCGGCATGCGCGGCGGCTCCGATGCCGAACGTGTACTCACCACAATCGTTTTCACCGACATCGTCGGATCGACCAAGCGCGCCGCCGCGCTTGGCGACCTGCAGTGGCACGACCTGCTGGACAACCACGACCGAATTGTCCGCCACAGGCTCGAGCGGTTCCGCGGGCGCGAAGTCAACACGGCGGGCGACGGATTCGTCGCGACGTTCACCAGCCCCAGCGTCGCAATCGACTGCGCCGAGGCCATCCTCGACGCCGTCCGTCCGCTCGGCATCGAGGTGCGGGCCGGCATCCACGCCGGCGAGGTCGAAGTGCGCGGCGACGACATCGCAGGCATGGCGGTACACATCGCCGCACGCGTCGCGGCGCTTGCCGGGCCCAGCGAGGTGCTCGTGTCGTCCACCGTGCGCGAGATCGTCACCGGTTCGCGGCGCACGTTCGACGATCGCGGCGAGCACGAACTCAAAGGTGTGCCGGGCCGATGGCGGGTGCACGCGCTGACTGGATCGGCGTAACCACCGGGCCTATCTCTTGCTGAACACGACAGAGGAGTTCAGCCATGAAGAAACTCGCCATCGCAGTCGCAGGCATCCTTGCGGTCGGCACCCTAGCCGTGGCCCCTATGGCCGCGGCCGCTCCGACTGGGGGCTCGAATGCCGCCGACACCGTTAAGACCCTGCGCGACATGGGATACAACGTTCAACTCAACGGAACGGTGGCCGGTCCGCTGTCCCAGTGCATCGCCACCGGTGTGCATGGGCTGTCCAACAGCGACCCGACGGTGTTCACCACGGCCTACGTCGACATCTCCTGCCCGGCGAGCGACGACTAGCGCTGCGCAAGGTACGCGTTGATTCCCTGCACCGCCGCGGCGGCGTACTTGGCCCGCCCCTCCGGCGTCGCCATCGCGACCGCCTCCTGCTGGTTCTTCATGTTGCCCATTTCGATCAGAATCGACGGGTATTGCGCAAGATTCAGCCCTGCGAGATCCGCCCGGCCGTAGAGGCCATTGGTGCCGCGATAGGTCGACGGCGTCAGCCCGGAGGCCGAGAGTTGGCTCGCCATGACTTGTGCCAACCGCACGGCGGCGCCGGACTGGGCGTCGTTGAGCGGCGGGTTCGAGTAGTTGACGTGAAACCCGCGGCCGTCTGGAGGTCCACCGTCGGCGTGGATGCTGACGATCGCGTCGGGGCGAAGCGCGTTGGCCATCGCGGCACGTTGGTCGACGCAAGGGCCAAGCGCGTTGTCATTGCCGCGCGACATGGCCGTGCGCACGCCAAGCTGAGTCAGTTCCTCGCGGATGCGCAGCACCACGTCCCAGTTGAAGCTGTGTTCGGGATAGCCCGTATCGGTGGTCGTTCCCGTCGTCTGGCATTCCTTTGTGCCGCCGCGGCCGGTGGCCACCTGACGGTTGATCGAGCCGTCGTTGGCGCCGTTGTGTCCGGGATCCAGGAACACGACCGCGCCCGCGACCCCGGGCGCCGCACCGGCAATCGGGGCGCCGAGCGACGCTGCCAGGGCAGGCACGCCGAGGAAAACCGGCGCGGCCGCAGCATATTTGAGTACATCGCGCCGAGACACGTTGCTTTGCACCGCCGCAACGTAGCCACCCAACCTTGGAGGTAGCGCCGGCACACACCGGCGCGGTGTTGCAAATCAATAACGTCGCGGAATGTCTAGGCGGTTGCAGCGGCCTCCTCGCACGGCCCACCGCAAGCGAACCGGCGCCGGTAATCCGACGGTGTCACGCCGATGATCCTGCGGAAGTGGTGGCGCAGCAGTGTGGCCGTACCGAAACCCGATCGGTCGGCGATCCTGTCGATGTCGAGATCGGTCTCCTCCAGCAGCCGTCGCGCGTAGAGCACCCGCTGGTCGGTCACCCACTGCATCGGGGTACGGCCGGTCTCCTCGACGAACCGGCGGGCGAACGTGCGCGCCGACATGTTCACCCGACGGGACAGCGTGGTGACTGTGAGCGGCTTGTCAAGGTTGCTCAGGACCCAGTCCAGGTGCGGCGCAAAACCTTCCGAACATCGCACCGGAATCGGCTGGTCGATGTACTGCCGCTGACCGCCATCTCGCTGCGGCGGCACGACCATCCGGCGCGCGATCTTGTTGGTGACCTCGCTGCCCAGCTCACGACGCACCAGGTGCAGGCAGGCGTCGATACCCGCTGCGGTGCCCGCGCTGGTGATCAGGTTGCCGTCGTCGACGAACAGCACGTTGCGGTCGACCTTCGCCGTCGGATACATCCGGGCCAGTTCGTCGGCGTGCATCCAGTGGGTGGTGCACGGTCTGCCGTCCAGGAGCCCCGCTGCACCCGCGACGAACGCGCCCGAGCACACCGTCAGGATGATCGACCCTGACTCGGCGGCCTTTCGCACGGCGTCGAGGGCCTCGGGCAGGTATCCGCCGTACTGGCTGCTGATCGCCGGGATCGCGACCAGATCCGCCCCCACCAGGTCGTCGAGGCCGTGGTCAGGGGTGATGGTGGCGCCGACCGACGTCCGCAGCGGCTTGCCCGGCTCCGGTCCGCAGACCTTGAAATCGAAGTTGGGAACACCGTCCGCGGAGCGGTCGATGCCGAAGACCTCACAAATCACGCCGAACTCAAAAACCGCTAGACCGTCCAGCACCAGCGCCGATACGCTCTTTATTGCCATGGCAGCATCTTATCGCAAGGTGTCCTTCCTGCCACTGTTGGCGGGATATTTATCAGTGGAGCATTACTGCCATGACCACTGCACTGACTTTCCTCATCCTGATCGCCCCGTTCGCGGTGGCAGCGGCGCTCAGCTGGGCCGCCCATCGCTCTGATTCGCTTCGCATCCACTTCGACCAGTTCCGCTGGTCCGCCCCGATGATGGGCAGGCTGTTCGAAGACGATCGTGACGGCTTCCGCGTCGCGCACGACGTCGACGCGGTCCGCACGCGCTTTGAGCAGCAGCCGTTCTGGCCTGCCTCAGGCGCGACGGGCGAGCGTCGCTAGGAAAGCCTCGACCGCCTTCCGATAGATCTGCGGTTCGTCGTCGTGGATCAGATGGCCGGCACCGGGAACGTGTAAATACGTTGTCCGGTAGCCGGTTTCATCCATTTTGCGCATCTGCCCCGCAGGCGTGACGGAATTGCCCGCCTCGAGGAGCAGCGCGGGGACGCGCACAGCCTTCCACTGCTGCCAGTAGTCACGGGTGCCCCACTCGGCTGCGATCTCGATCCAGTGACTGGTGTGCCCGTGCAGCCGCCAGCCAGCCGCGGTCCGGTCGAACGCCTCCAGAAAGTACTGTCCGGCCACCTGCCCGAACTCGTCGAAAACCCCTTGCGCCGAATCGAACTCGGCTGGCAGCGCGTGCAGCCACGGTTCCCACGGCCCAGTGGTGCGCCCGCGGAAGTCCGGTGCCATGTCCTCAACCACCAGAGCGCTGACAAGATCGGGTCGCGAAGCGGCCAGACACCACGAGTGCAGCGCGCCCATCGAGTGGCCAACCAAGACGGCAGGCCG
>JAVRPX010000551.1:0-4492 GCA_032161985.1 Mycobacterium sp. | reverse complement strand
GATCGGTAGCCACCCCCACGGTGGGACGCTTTCGCGATGAACGTCAACGAGAGATCTGCTGCGTCGCGCCAGTTCGAGGCGCATCCCCCGTTCTGGGGCTCCAAAGTGGCCTCCAAGACAACGCCCGCCTGGCAGAACAACCCCACCAAGTCTTACGCCATCATGGTGGTCGGGGTTCTGGCCTTTAGCGTCGTGCTCGGCGGCCTCTACGTCGGTATGCAGTCGCTTGGTGCCGAGTCGATGCAGTACTTCGACGGTACCTGCCGAACATGCGCGCGCTGAGTACGAGGTATCGGGCACGGATTGGCTGATCCTCGTTGAGAAATTCGGCTTGGCCCCGTATCTGATTAAGCGCGGGTAGGAGCTAGCCGTCCGTCACCGCTTCGCCCGACTGTGCGTCAGACTCGGGCAGCTGACCGACGAGATACTCGGCAAGTCCCCCGATGGTCGGATAGTCGAAGACCGCAGTCGCGTTGATCGTGAACGCGCCGCCGAACTGACTGTGTAGCCGGTTGCGGAGTTCGATCGCCATCAGTGAATCCGTACCCAGGTCGAGGAACCGACTGGTTGCGGTAGGCGGTTGCGCGAGCCGCAGGAAGTTCTGCACCTCGCGCTGAAGGAATTCGGTCACGAAACCGGCGCGCTGCGCCGCCGGTATCTCCTGCAGCTGCCGAAGCAACTCACTATCACCGGTCACCTCTCCGACGGCACTTGGCAACACGAGGTCGAGAATCGGTGGACGCGAGCTGCCCAGCATCTTCGCGGCACGCTGCCAGTTGGCCTTGATGACGGTGGCCTGGCCGGTTCCGTTGGCGACGGCCTCGGCGAGGGCGCCAAGCGCTGCAGAGGGTTCCAGTGGAATCAGGCCTTGGGCACTGATATTGGCGCTCGCGGCCTCCGACGAGGCCATGCCACCTTGCGCCCAGGGGCCGAAGTTCACCCCAGTGGCCGGCAGCCCCTGCGCCCTTCGTTGGGCGACCAGGCCGTCGAGTAATGCGTTGGCCGTCGCGTAGTTGGCCTGGCCTGGTGGACCGAACAAGCTGGACACCGACGAGGACACGATGAAGAAGTCCAACTCATCGTTCCTCGTCAGACGATCCAGGTGGCAGGCGCCGAATGCCTTGGGCGCCAACGTCGTCCGGAATCGCTCCAGGCTCTGCTGCGACAGCAACGCATCGTCGAGCACGCCGGCCAAATGCGCTACTCCGGCGAGCGGCGGCAACTCCGCACGAATCCGGTCCAGCAGCTTGGCAACCTCGGACTCGTCGCCGACGTCGGCTGAGAAGGTGTGGATGCGGCACCGGTAACGCTCGGTGATCTCCTCGATCACCCGTTGCGCGTCCGCATCGGGCGCGCGCCGGCTGGTCAACACGATGTCACCGGCACCGAGTTGAGCCAGATACGACGCCGTGTGCAGACCGATTGCACCCAGTCCGCCGGTGATCAGATAGCTCCGATCGGCCCGCGGCTGCAGCGGGTTCGGAATCTGCAGCACGATCTTCCCGATGTGCCGCGCTTGCTGCATGCGGCGGAACGCGGCCCTCGCCTCCGTCAGCGGGTAGATCTCGGCGGGCAGTGGTGTCCACTCGCCGCGTGCCATCCCGTCCGACACCTCGGTGAGCAGCCGCTTGATGTGGCCGGGGTTCTGCAACGTGGTGACATCCAGCGCGACGATCTCGTAGGCGATGTCGGGGCGGGCCGCCGCCATCTGCTCGTGCGTCCAGATGTCGCGCTTGGCGATCTCGGCGAAACGGCCATTCTGGGCGGTGGCCCGCACGGTCGCTTCGAGGAAGCCCTCATTGGTCAGACTGTTGAGCACCACGTCGACGCCTGCACCGTCGGTGTCGACAAGTATTTGGTCGGCGAAATCCGTAGTGCGCGAGTCGTAGACGTACTTCACACCCATCTTGCGCAACGTCGCGCGCTTGTAGGTGCTTGCGGTCGCGAAGACGATCGCCCCGTGCTGCTGTGCCATCTGGATCGCGGCCAGCCCGACGCCGCCGCTGGCGGCGTGAATGAGCACGCGGTCACCGGGCTGCAACTGCGCCCAGTCGAACGCCAGTCGGGCCGTGAGAGCCGCGGCGGGAATGGTGGCCGCCGCTACCGGGCCTATCCCGTCGGGCACCGGCGCCACCAGCTGGGCGGGCACGTTAAACCGGCTGGAGAAGGCGCCCTGCATGAAGCCATAGACGTGCTGGCCGACCTCGAGTCCGGTGACGCCGCTACCCAATTGGGTGACGATGCCTGCGAAGTCTCCGCCGATCGGTCCCGGGTCGCCGGGGTAGAGGCCGAGCACATTGAGCACGTCCCGGAAGTTGAGACCCGCGGCGTCCACCCGGACCTGCACGTAGCCCTCGTTCGGCGGTGGCACGTCCGTCTCGGTAAGACGCAGGTTGTCGATCGCGCCGCGTTCGGTGGGCGCCAGGACGTAGTCGGTTGAGCGTGGCACCGTGAGATGACCGCTGCGCGCCCATGGCAACAACCGTGAGGCAAGCAGCTTTCCTTGGCGCAGTGCGAGTTCCGGCTCGTCGATCGGTGTGGCCAACAGGTTGGCCAGTGCGTGCACGGCCTCGGCTGATCCATCGCAATCGACGAGTCGGCAGCGTAGCGCCGGCTCCTCGTTGATCGCGGTGCGCCCGAACCCCCACAGCGCAGCCTGCACCGGGTCGACCGGCTCGCCGGATTCGCATGCCACGGCCTGCTCGGTGATGATCCAGAGACCATTCGGAAGTTTCACGCTGCCGTTTTGTGAGCCGCCCTGCACGGTGTGCACGGCGCTGAGCAGGTTGGCGAGCTCGGTCTCGATCCGCGTGGCGACTTCGGCGCTCGACTCCTCCCCGCTCGGGCCGGTACTGCGCCAGACGACGCCGGAGAACCCCACGCCGCGTTGGTGAGCCTGTGCCAACAGCTCTCCAAGGGGTTCCGGATCGGCGGTCCGGTCGAACGGGATGCAGCCCGGCACCATGGCCGCCAGTTCGTCGAATCCGGCGACCAGCCAGGTGCCGCTCGCGCTTGCGGGGCCTTCACCCGCCGCAGGCGGCGGCACCTCGTGCCAGCCGAGGGTGTAGAGCAGCCGGGTGGCATCGCCGCCCAGGCCGCGCAACAACGCCTCGCGGGGTGCGCGTTTGACGGTGAACTCGCGAATCCCCCCGAGCCGGCGGCCGTCCCGATCGACGAAGTCGAGATCGAAGACCTGGGTTTCGCTGTTGAGCTCGCTCTCGTGCCACCTGGCGCGGCAGTAGAACCGCCGAGGCATCTTCTCCTGCAACGTCACCTGCCCGTACCGCAACGGCAGGAACAGATCGTTCACACCTTGTTCGGCCGCGAGAAGTGCGGGGAACGCCGGAAAGGCGACTCCGGTGCACAGGTCCATCAGCACCGGGTGCATCGGCTCGGTTCCGAGCTGCTCGGCGAGCTCTTCGCCGACGACGATGTCGCCGATCGCCTCACCCTCACCGAGCCACAGCGACTTCAGAGAACCGGACCAGGTCGGTCCCCATGCCAGCTCCATGTCGGCGAAGGCCTCGAACAAGTCCTGAGGACGCATGCGGTTGCACCGCTCGATTGCCGCGTCCACCGCTTCGGGGGGCTCGGATGCCGGGTCGTCGGTGTCTTCGCTGACGCCGGCTACAACGGTGCCGTCGGCGTTCAACGACCATTCGGCATCACGGACACCGTACGGTCGGCTGTGCACCGTGAAAGTCGAACCGCTGCCGTCCTCGAGCGGATGCAACGTGAGCTGCACCTCGCGAGAACTCTTCTCGGGCAGGATGATCGGCTCGTAGAAGAAGACGTCCTTCACCCGCGCCGGGGCGCCGGCTGCGGCCAATGCCATCGCTGCATACGTCGCACCGGGGACGACAACGGTGCCATAGATGACGTGGTCGGAAAGCCAGGGCTGCGACTTGACGGACAACCTGCTGGTGTAGACGGAGTCACCAGAGGCGAGGTCTTTTGCACTACCCAGAATCCCGGAGACGGCGGTCCCATGGAAACCGGAGCCCGCGATGTTGGACGTCTTGGGCCAGAAGCGGCGACGCTGGAACGGGTAGGTGGGCAATTCGAGTCTGCGACTGGGCTGACGGTACAGACTGGCGAAATCGGGTTGGTGGCCGCCGACGTAGGCCGCGGCGAGCGCGTCGGCGATCTGGCGCCGGTCGCCAACGCCCTTTCGCAGCGAGACGATCGCCCGCGGTGCAGCCAGGTGCTCCGGCCAGACCTGTACCGCAGCTCCGGTCAGCACCGGTTGCGGGCCGATCTCCATCAGTATCGAGCATCCCAGCGCCGCCACGGTGCGCACGCTTTCGGCGAATTGCACCGGCTGGCGGGAATGCCGCCGCCAGTATTGAGCGTCGATCGGGGTTTGGGCCGTGAGCACGGCCCCGGTGCGGTTGCAGACCAACGGCAGCGTCGGGACATCGAACTCCAACTGCGCTGCGTACGACTCGAATTCACCGAGCACCGGATCCAGCAATTCCGAGTGGAAGGCGTG
>JAVRPX010000550.1:0-4024 GCA_032161985.1 Mycobacterium sp. | reverse complement strand
CCCAGATCGAGATGCTGGCGATGTCCGATCTGTCGCTGATGGTCAAGGCCGGCGTGCAGTGGGGCTTGTTCGGCGGGGCCGTCGAAAACCTCGGCACCGAGCGTCACCACCAGGCGTACGTGCCACGGATCATCAGCCTCGACCTGCTTGGCTGCTTCGCGATGACCGAGACCGGTCACGGCAGCGACGTGCAGCAGCTCGAGACCACGGCCACCTACGACGCGTCGACCGAAGAGTTCGTCATCGACTCCCCCACCCGCGCCGCACGCAAAGACTACATCGGCGGTGCCGCTCAAACAGCCACCGTCGCAGCGGTATTCGCGCAATTGATCACACCCGACGGCGTCGGCCACGGCGTGCACTGCTTGGTGGTGCCGATCCGCGACGACGAGGGCAAGGACCTGCCCGGTGTGACGACGTCGGATTGCCATTACAAGGGCGGGCTGCCCGGCGTGGACAACGGCCGCATCCAGTTCGACCACGTGCGCGTTCCGCGTGAGAACCTGCTCAACAAGTACGCCGACGTCGCCGAGGACGGTACGTACAGCTCGCCGATCGAGAACCCGGGGCGCCGCTTCTTCACCATGCTCGGCACGCTGATTCGCGGCCGGGTCACCGTCGGCGGCAGCGCCGGTGCCGCTGCTCGTGTGGCACTGGACATCGCGACCCGATATGCGTTGCAGCGCAGGCAGTTCCAGGCGCCTGATGATGACCACGAGGTGCTGTTGATGGACTATCTGGTGCATCAACGCCGGTTGTTTCCGCTCATCGCGCGGGCGTATGCGCTGCAGTTCGCACAAAACGAGCTGGTCGCCAAGACCCACGACCTGCAGACGGCCGACGATCCCGATCCCGAGGAGCAGCGGGAGCTGGAGTCACGCGCCGCGGGGCTCAAGGCCGCCAACACCTGGCACGCCACCCGGGCAATCCAGGAGGCGCGCGAAGCATGCGGCGGCGCAGGCTATCTCGCTGAAAACCGGTTGATCGCGCTGAAGGCCGACACCGACGTGTTCACCACCTTCGAGGGCGACAACCACGTGCTGTTCCAACTTGTGGCCAAGGAACTGCTCACCGCCTACGCCGACGACATCAAGGGGATGAGCCCGGTGGAGTGGGTGCGGTTCGCCGCGAACTTCGCAGGCGAACGGGTGCTGAAACGCACTGCGGCCGAGACGATCATCCAGACGATCCTCGACACCCGCCAGGACAATGAGGAAGAGGGCAGCCTCTTCAACCGCGGAACCCAGCTCAAGATGTTCGAGGACCGTGAGCAATACATGATCGCCACGGTCGCGCGCCGGCTACAGGGCAAGTCCAAGGAGATGTCGGCGTTCGACGCGTTCAACGCGGTACAGGACCATGTGCTGCACGCTGCCCAGGCGCATATCGACCGGATCGTGCTGGAGGCCTTCGTTGCAGGCATCGACTCCTGCGAGGACGAGGAGGCGCGCAAGATCCTGGGGTTGGTGTGTGACCTGTACGCGCTGTCGGTGATCGAGGATGACAAGG
The DNA here is from genome assembly GCA_032161985.1 of Mycobacterium sp. GTDB lineage: Bacteria > Actinomycetota > Actinomycetes > Mycobacteriales > Mycobacteriaceae > Mycobacterium. The sequence continues at coordinate 2,515 of JAVRPX010000550.1, read as the reverse complement.
CGTGGTTCGTCGAGCACCGGTTCCTGTCGACCGAACGGTCCAAGGCCGTGACCCGCGGCATCAACGAGCGCTGCCGCACCCTGCGGCCCTACGCCGAGATGCTGGTCGACGGGTTCGGGATCCCCGAGCAGCTGCGCTACGCCGAGATGCTGCATCCGGAGAACATCCCCGACGAATAGCCGCCGGTATCTGTCGGTGGCGGGTGCCACACTCGCCTCATGGCTGACGTTGACGAATTTTCCGGCCGGTCCGCGCTGATCACTGGCGGTACGCGCGGCATCGGCAAGGGCATCGCTGATGCGCTGCGTGCCGGTGGCGCCAAGGTGCTGGTCGCGGCACGCTCCGTGCCGGACGGAGCGTTCGACGACGTCATCGCGGCCGACGTGAGCACCGCCGACGGCGTTGCCGCGCTCGGCGCCGAGGCGCTTGAGCGACTCGGAAGTGTCGACATCGTGGTGCACAACGTCGGTGGGTCCGGTCAGTACGAAGGCGGCGCCGCCGCGCTCACCGACGAGGACTGGCAGTCGGCTCTGGATGCGAATCTGCTGGCGGCCGTCCGGCTCGACCGGGCGGTGATCCCGGGAATGGTCACGCGCGGTTCGGGGGCCATCGTGCACATCACGTCGATCCAGCGCCACGCGCCGCTGCCCACCTCTATCCCGTATGCGGCGGCGAAGGCGGCGTTGACCAACTACAGCAAGGCGTTGTCGAATGAGGTGGCGCCCAAAGGGATTCGCGTGAACGCCGTCTGCCCCGGATACATCGAAACGGAGTCTGCGTATCGGATGGCCGAGGAGATCGGACAGATCAACAACATCAGCATCGACGAGGCCCGCACACAGATCATGGAATCGATCGGCGGCATCCCGCTAGGTGCGCCGGGTAGCCCCGCCGACGTCGGCGAGCTGGTCGCGTTTCTGGTGTCCGACCGTGCGGCGTACATCACCGGCGCCGAGTACGTCATCGATGGCGGCAGCGTCCGCGGCGTCTGACCTAGCCGTTCGGGATCGGGTCGAGCGCCTTGAGCTTGCCGTCCTCGATCTTGAACCGAACCGTGGCGATGCCCGTCGGGCAGCACGCCGGGTCTTGGCCCTGACGCCATTGGTACTGCACCGCCGCGGTGTCACTTCCCATAGCCGTGACGGTGATGTAGGACCGAGGATCCGGGGTCGGTGTGCCGATCGGCGACTTGCGGTCGAAGAACAACACCTGTCCCGGGCTGTCGGACGCGTCTCCCGAGCCGACGACGACCCAATGCAGACTGCAGTCGGCGGCGTGCCCGCTGACGATCTCGTGCCACTGCGCCGCGGGCAGCTTGGCGATCTCAGCGGCGACGGTATCTGCGCTTGGCCCGTCGGCCTGCGTGCAATTGGCCGAGCTGGTCTGCGGCGGACTGGGTGGGCTCCACCCGCACCCCGCTGCGATCAGGGCCACGGACAGCACAATTGGGATCAGTCGGGTTAGCCGCATGGCATGAGCTTACGGACGCGGATGCAGGAAGTCGGCCCGCCACCGGCATGGGTGACGGGCCGACTCATGTAGGGCGGAGATCCGTTATCCAGCCGCGAGCTGCTTCTTGCCGTACACGCGCTCCATCAGCGCCGTATCCCCGTGGGTTAGAACGTGGACGGTCTTGCCGTCGCGGATGGTGAACACGTCGGCGTCCTGGCCGGTTTCGCCTCCAGCGGTCACCTCGGTAATGGCCACAACCGTATCGCCCTCGGCGATGAGGCGGTTGAGCTTCACCGTCAGACCCTTCTCGGCCAATCGCCCGAGATGCTCCATGACTTCGGTCTTGCCGTGGAAGGTCCCGCTGACCGTGCTATCGCCCGGTTGTACCCATTCGATGTCGTCGTCGAAAAGGCTCATGACCGTTTCGACGTCGCCCGAGGCGAAGGCTGCGTAACCCCTCTGGATGACCTCTTTGTTGTCCTGCTCCGACATTCTGACCCCCTTGGTTGTGCATCGGATATTTCGGCCGCGAGAGGTGTGGCCGGTCTGGGGAGTCGCATGTCGCAGCTCCCGGAACAGTCAGACCGTTCGCCGCCGTATCGATTATCGACCTCGGTTGATCGCTGATTTGGGCGATCAGCACGAAAAATTTGACGCGTTTGCAAACGAAACAACCTGCCGGTGGTCAAAAAGCGTGCAAGCCGAGCACTCCTTGTGCCCCTACAAGTGAGTGCGACCTATCGGAAATCGCGCCGTCGAAAGGAGCACATCGTGAAGACCACCGTTGCGCAACCACCGACCTCACAACAGAACTCGCATCCGAAGATGAAGAAGGAGTGGATCCGCTCAGACGGCACTTCCGTGTTCTTCTGATCGGCCAGTCGCCAGCGCCCTAAGGGCAGGGCCACCTTGTCGCGGCCTGGCGATGACTACCCTTCGACGAGGATGCCCCGGCGATGCTCAAGTCTGATGCAATGGAGACCCTCGTGACTGTATGCCTCATCCACGGCAACCCCGAGACCGCTGCCGTCTGGGACAGATTGGCTCCGCTCCTCGATCGCGG
>JAVRPX010000549.1:0-6008 GCA_032161985.1 Mycobacterium sp. | reverse complement strand
TCGTCATGAACTCGGACGTTATCAAGGTCCCGTAGTCCAGACAATAGCCACAAGAGCAGACTCATTCGGCCTTGACGAGCGGATCGCCGCTGCGGACTAGTGTTCTTCAATATGCAGAGCACCGTATTTTGTCCGGACAAATAGGCGCATGAACGATCTTCTCAGCCTGGACGGCCGCATCGTCGTGGTGTCGGGGGCCGGTGGCGGCGGCATCGGCACCACCGTCACGCGGATGGCCGCCGAGGCGGGTGCCACCGTCGTCGCAGTCAGTCGGTCGAAGGAAAACCTCGACGAGCACATCGCGCCGATGGCCGACGATGGCTTGAACGTCGTGCCGGTTGCCGCGGACGCGTCAACCGACGATGGCATCACCGCGGTGCTCGACCAGGTGCGGCGCACCGAGGGCACTCTGTACGGACTCGTCAACATCGCCGGTGGCGCCGCGCCGGCCACTTGGATGCCCTCGACCCGGGTCAGCAGATCCGACTGGCGCGAGCTGTTCGTCGCGAATCTCGAGACCGCGTTCTTCATGAGCCAGGCCGTGGCCGCGGAGATACGCAGCCAGCAGAACCCCGGCTCGATCGTGTCGATCTCTTCGATCAGCGGCATGAACACCGCGCCGTTCCACATCGCCTACGGGACGGCCAAGGCCGCGGTCGTGGCGATGACCCGCACGATGGCGGTCGAGCTGGCCGCGGACAACATCCGGGTCAACGCGGTGGCGCCGGGCGTCACCGAGACGGCGGCGTCGCGCACGTATACCGAGGACGACCCCGAGCGCGACCGGAAGGCGATCGCGATGGGGCGCCGTGGCCGACCCGAGGAGCAGGCAGGCACCATCCTGTTCCTGCTATCGGACCTGTCGAGCTACGTGACCGGCCAAACTCTGCTCGTCGACGGCGGCCTGAATCTCAAGTGGACCCACCTCGGCGCCGACAACACCTCGCTGTTCCTCAAGGACGAATCCTTCCGCAGCAGCATTAGTCGGTTTGAAACGGAGGAAGCATGACCGATATGGAAGCCAATTTGGCGGAAGAACTTGCTGAGGATTTCTCCCTACCTGTGACCATCGGCGTGGACGCCTACGTGTCCGAGGAGTACGCCCGGGCAGAACGCGACAAGCTGTGGCGGAAGGTGTGGCAACAGGTCGGCCGGGTCGATGAGATCCCCGAGGTGGGCAGTTACCTCACCTACGACATCCTCGACGACTCGATCATCGTCGTCCGCACCGGCCCAAACGAATTCAACGCGCACCACAACGTGTGCATGCACCGCGGCCGCCGGCTCGTCGAAACCCCGGATGGCGCGAAGAACGCCTGCGGTCGGGCGCGGAAGTCGTTCGTATGCGGATTCCACGGCTGGACATACGATCTGGATGGTGCCTGCACACACATCCGCGAACAGGACGACTGGAAGGGCGTGCTCACCCCGCAGAACACCCACCTCGCCCCGGTTCGGGTCGACACCTGGGGTGGCTGGCTGTTCATCAACATGGATCCCGACTGCGAACCGCTGGCGGACTACCTTTTTCCCGCGGCCAAGATCCTTGACCCGTTCGGCCTGGAGAACATGCGCTACAAGTGGCGCAAGTGGCTGTCCTTCGACTGCAACTGGAAGGTCGCGATGGAGGCCTTCAACGAGACGTACCACGTGTTCACCACGCATCCGGAGTTCAACAAGTTCGGCGAGTTCAAGGGCTGGGCCAAGGCCCAGGGCAAGCACAGCAACATCGGCTACGACGCACCGAAGGGCATGGACGAGACGAAGTCCAAGATCCGCCTCGGCACCGGCGACCCGCGGGTCTCGACCGCGGAGATGCAGGTCTACACAATGGAAGAGACCAACGCCACCACCACGCGGACTCTGGTAAACGCCGCCAAACGACTCGTCGACGAACTGCCAGAAGGCACTCCGGCCGACAAGGTCCTCGAGCACTGGCTGACCTCGGCGCGCCGCGACGACGAAGCGCGCGGTGTCATCTGGCCGACGATTCCGGCAGATATCCTGGGGCAGAGCGGCACCGCGTGGCAGATCTTCCCGAACTTCCAAATCGGGCAGGGCCTGACCAGCGCGCTGTGCTATTGCGCGCGCCCCGATCCGAGCTACGACCCCAACAAGTGCATCTTCGAAGTCGCGGTATTCGAGCTCTATCCGAAAGGTCAAGAGCCGCAGACGGAATGGCAGTACACCCCGGTGGGCGATCCCAACTGGCTGTCCGTGCTGCCACAGGACTTCTCGAATATGGCCGCGGTGCAGCAGGGCATGAAGTCGGCCGGCTTCCCGGGCACCAAGCCCAACCCGTACCGGGAACGCAGCACCGTCAACCTTCACTACCAGCTGTCCAAGTACATGGGTACCGGCGAACCACAGGAGCTTTGAGATAGATGACGCTGTTTGACACGTGCGGACCGACTCAGACGCCCGCAGACATCGATATCGACGCTCTGCGGGAAAAGTACCTGCACGAGCGCGACAAGCGGTTGCGTCCAGAAGGTTCGACGCAGTACCTGGAACTGAAGGGCGAGTTCGCCGAGTTTTCGGAGGTCGACCCGCACACGCCGGTGACACCCCGCGAACCGATCTCGGAGGACATCGAGGTCGCCGTCCTCGGCGGGGGTATCGCGGGACTGTTGGCGGCCTCCTACCTCAAGAAGGCAGGCGTCGACGACGTACGCGTCATCGAGATGGGTGGTGACTTCGGCGGTGTCTGGTATTGGAACCGCTTTCCGGGCATCCAGTGTGACAACGACGCGTACTGCTACATCCCGATGCTCGAAGAGCTCGACTTCATGCCGTCGAAGAGGTTCTCAGACGGAGCCGAGATCTTCGAGCACTGTCGACGCATTGCCAAGCATTTCGGACTCTACGACGGGGCGATTTTCCATACCCAGGTGCGCACGGTGCGCTGGGATGAATCGAGCAAACGCTGGCGGTTGAGCACTAATCGCGGCGACGACATCCGTGCGCGATTCGTGGTCATGACGCAGGGCTCATTCAACCGGCCGAAGCTGCCCGGCATCCCGGGTATCAAGGACTTCAAGGGTCACGTGTTCCACTCGGCGCGTTGGGATTACGACTACACGGGCGGAGACGCCAGCGGCGGGCTGCACAAGCTGCACGACAAGCGAGTCGCGCTCGTGGGCACTGGTGCCACCGGTGTGCAGCTGGTTCCGTACCTTGGTCGAGATGCCCAGCACCTTTACGTGTTCCAGCGCACACCGTCATCGGTGGACGAGCGTGGCAATGCGCCGACAGATCCACAGTGGGCGAGTTCGCTGCAGCCGGGCTGGCAGGAGGAGCGCAAGCGCAACTTCCACACCTGGTCACCGTTCGGGCCGGGTGTCGTGTTCGGTCAGCCGGATCTGGTGTGCGACTTCTGGACCGAACTCGGGCGCAACTTGACCGCGCGGATCGCGGCTAATGAGGATCCCGCATCGCTGGGCATCGAGCAGATCATGGCGATCCGGGAGGAAGAAGACTACAAGGTCATGGAGCGGTTGCGGCGCCGTGTCGAGGCCATTGTCGATGACCCGGAGACAGCCGAGGCGCTCAAGCCGTACTACCGGTTCATGTGCAAGCGGCCGTGCTCGAACGACGAATACCTGCCGACGTTCAATCGTCCGAATGTCACGCTGGTCGACGTCTCGGAGTGCAAGGGCGTCGAAAGACTCACGGAGAAGGGGATCGTCGCCAACGGCGTTGAGTACGAAGTCGATTGCGTCATCTTCGCGAGCGGGTTCGAGATCTCGACCGAGATCAGCCGTCGTTATGCGATGGAGGCCGTCCAAGGCCGTGACGGCGTATCCCTCTTCGATCACTGGCGCGACGGCTACAAGACCCTCCACGGTATGACGACCCGTGGCTTTCCGAACCAGTTTCACACCGGCTTCATCCAGGGCGGCGTGTCGGCCAACACCACCGCGATGTACGAGCAGCAGGCGAGGCACATCGCCTACCTCATCTCCGAGGTTCAGCGTCGAGGCGCGACAACCGTCGAGCCGAGCCAGGAGGGTCAAGACGACTGGGTCAGCACTGTCCGGGAAATCGCGATCGACAACTCCGCGTTCGAAATGTCCTGTACGCCGGGCTACTACAACAAGGAGGGCGGCGGTGGCGCAGAAGGCTTCCTCGGCGAGTACTACTCGGGCGGCTTCTACCAGTTCGATGACCTGCTGAAGGATTGGCGCGAAAAGGGCGATCTGGATGGCCTGGCCCTCGGAAAATGAATGCCTGACTTGAGATTCGACGACCGCGTGGCGGTCGTGACCGGAGGCGGCAGGGGACTGGGCCGCGAGTACGCCCTGCTGCTGGCGTTACAGGGGGCGAAGGTCGTAGTCAACGATCCAGGCGGAAACCTCGACGGCGACGGCACCGACGCCGGTCCCGCCGAGGAAGTGGTGCGAGAAATCACCACCGTGGGCGGTGACGCCGTCGCGAGTACCGAATCGGTGGCTACACCCGCCGGCGGCAAGGCGATCATCGACACGGCCCTGGACCGCTACGGCCGCATCGACATCCTCGTCCACAACGCGGGGAATGTTCGACGGGCGTCGTTGAAGGACATGAACTACGACGACTTCGAATCCGTCGTCGATGTCCATCTGCGAGGCGCCTTCCACATCGTGCGGCCGGCGTTCCCGCTGATGTGCGAGGCCGGCTACGGCCGCATCGTGCTCACGTCGTCGATCGGCGGTCTCTACGGCAACCACGAGGTGGCGAACTACGCCGTGGCCAAGGCCGGCGTGATCGGCCTGTCCAACGTTGCCGCGATCGAAGGTGCAGCGCACGGCGTCAAGAGCAACGTCATCGTGCCCGCTGCGGTGACGAGAATGGCCGACGGCATCGACACCTCCGCCTACCCGCCGATGGGTCCGGAGCTGGTGGCACCCGTCGTCGGCTGGCTGGCGCACGAATCCTGCTCCATCACAGGCGAAATGCTTATTGCGCTCGCAGGGCGGGTGGCCAGGGCCGTCGTCTCGGAAACGCCCGGCGTGTACCGGCCGTCATGGTCGATCGCAGATGTGGGCGATCACATCGCTGCGATCCGCGACGCATCGGATCCCGTCGTCTTCCCGGTCGTGCCCGACGGCCACGGCGACCACATCCGCTACAGCTTCTCGATGGCTTCAGAAAACAGGCGCGAGGAGGCACAGCATGCCTAGCGGCCCTCTTTCCGGCGTGTTGGTGGTCGACGTCACCGCCATGGTGATGGGGCCGTACTGCACCCAGATCATGGCCGATATGGGCGCCGACGTGATCAAAATCGAACCGCCAGAAGGGGACAACACTCGCTTCATCTCGGTTGGACCCGCCCCAGGGATGAGCGGTGTCTTCGTCAACGTGAACCGCGGCAAGCGCAGCGTGGTGTTGGACCTGCGCACCGAGGTGGGCAAGACCGCGCTTCGGGCGCTTGTGCTGGAGGCCGATGTCTTCATCCACTCCATGCGCTCCAAGGCGATCTCCAAGCTCGGCTTCGGTTATGAACAAGTCGCCGCGCTCAACCCCAACATCATCTACACCAACTGCTACGGATACGGCCGGCGCGGGCCGAATCGGGATCTGCCCGCCTACGACGACACCATCCAGGCGGAGTGCGGGATCCCGGCGGTCCAGGAACAGTTGACCGGCGAGGCCAACTACGTCGGCACGATCATCGCCGACAAGGTCGCCGGGTTGACGGCGCTCTACGCCACGATGATGGCGCTCTTCCACCGCGAACGCACCGGCGAGGGGCAAGAGGTCGAGGTCAGTATGTTCGAAACCATGGCATCGTTCATGCTGGTCGAACATGCTAACGGGGCGATGTTCGATCCTCCGCTTGGTCCGGCCGTCTATCCGCGAACGGTCGCGCCGAACCGCAAGCCGTACCGCACCAGCGACGGCCATATCGCCGCGCTGATCTACAACGACAAGCACTGGAACGCCTTCATCGATGCTGTGCGGCCCGCATGGGCGACAGATCTCTACGCCACACTCGAACACCGGGCCCGCCACATCGACACCGTGTA
>JAVRPX010000548.1:0-3030 GCA_032161985.1 Mycobacterium sp. | reverse complement strand
CCGTCGATCTCACGGCCGACGATGCACCGCAACGGATCGTGGCCGCCGCCGTCGACCGGTGGGGGCGCATCGACTTCCTGATCAACAACGCCGGGGTCGGCAGCCCGAAGCCGCTGCACGAGACCGACGACGAAAGCCTCGACTACTTCCTGGGATTGATGCTGCGGGCGCCGTTCCGGTTGGCCCGCGACGTGATACCGCACATGCAGTCCGGCTCGGCGATCATCAACATCACGTCGACCTTCGCAGTGGTGGGCGGCCTTCGCGGCGGCGCGTACTCGGCGGCCAAAGGTGGATTGACCGCGCTGACGACGCACATCGCCTGCCAGTACGGGCCACACGGGATCCGGTGCAACGCGGTGGCTCCCGGAGTGACGCTGACACCCATGGTCGCGAGTCGCCTCGAAGACGAGCGGTTCCGCAAGATCAACAGCGAGATGACCCCGTATCCGCGGCTGGGCACGGTCGATGACCTGGCCAGCACGGTCGCGTTCTTGTGTTCGGAGGGTGCGAGTTTCATCAACGGACAGACCATCGTCGTCGACGGCGGCTGGAGTTCGACGAAGTACCTGTCCGAGTTTGCGTTGAATTCGGAGTGGGTCGCGCGTTGAACCTGTTCTCTCTGCTGGACCAGACCGCGGCACGCAATGGCGACCGCGGCGCGGTCTATCACGGTGAGCGTCAACTACATACGTGGGACGAGCTGCGCGAGCGCGTGCTTAGGCTGGCAAGCACGTTCGGGGCGCCCGGTACACGCATTGCGGTCGCCAGTGAAAACCGGCCGGAGATCGTCGAGCTGATGTTCGCCATCTGGGCCGCCGAGTGTGTGGTCGTCCCGATCAACTACAAGCTGCATCCCCGCGAGATGGAGCAGATCCTCGACGACGCCGGGGTATCGCAGGTCTTCGCATCGCCGAAGATCGCCGAGGGACTGGCGAGATCCGAGATCATCGGTAGCGCCGCCTATTTGCCGCGAATCGCCGCCGCAGGGTCGGATCCCCCGCGCAGCACCGACCCGGCTACCCTGGCGTGGCTGTTCTACACCAGCGGAACCACCGGCAAGTCCAAGGGCGCCATGCTGTCGCATCGCAACCTGATGGCGATGACCGTCGCGCACCTGGCGGATTTCGATGCGCCCGACGAGAACTGCAGTCTCGTCCACGGAGCGCCGATGTCGCACGGGTCAGGTCTCTACATTCCGCCGTACGTGCTGCGCGGCGCTCGGCAGGTGATACCCGAATCCGGTGCCTTCGAGCCCGAGGAGTTCCTCGATCTCTGCGACCGCCATCCCGGCTGCAGCGCGTTCCTCGCTCCCACCATGGTTGCGCGCTTGGTGCAGACCGGACGCGCCTGCCCGGCCAATCTGCGAACGGTGGTCTACGGGGGTGGCCCGATGTACGTGGACAGCCTGAAAAAGGCGACGGCCGCGTTCGGCCCGATCTTCGTCCAGCTCTACGGGCAGGGTGAGGCGCCGATGACGATCACGGGCCTGCGCCGCGCCGACCACCTCGATGCGGACGACGCCATGCTCGGATCTGTCGGATACGCCCGGTCCGGAGTGGATGTCGCGGTGCTGGGCGAGGGCGGCACACCGGCCGCCATCGGTGAGATCGGTGAGATCGTGTGCCGGGGTGACGTTGTGATGTCGGGCTACTGGAACAACCCCGACGCGACCGCTGCCACGCTGCAGAACGGCTGGCTGCGCACCGGCGACATGGGGTCGTTCGACGACCGGGGATACCTCACACTGCGCGACCGTTCCAAGGACGTGGTGATCAGCGGCGGCAGCAACATCTATCCACGTGAGGTGGAGGAAGTCCTGCTCGAGCATCCGGGTGTCTCTGAAGCCGGCGTCGTCGGGGCGCCGGACGAGGAATGGGGCGAGGTCGTGGTCGCGTTCATTGTCGGCACAGCATCGGCGGCCGAACTCGATGCCCACCTGCTGGAGCGCATCGCCCGCTTCAAACGGCCCAAGCGCTACGAATTCATCGACGAGTTGCCGAAAAACAGTTACGGCAAGGTGCTCAAACGGGAGTTGCGCGCCCGACTAGCGTAGAGGGATGCGCATTGTCATCGCCGGCGGGCACGGCAAGATCGCCCTCATCCTCGAACGACTGCTCGCACAACGCGGGGACTCCGCCGTCGGCCTCATCAGGAACCCGAAGCACGCCGCGGACCTGGAGGCGGCGGGCGCCGAGCCTGCGCTCGTGGACCTGGAGAGCGCTTCCGTCGACGAGGTCGCGACACATCTGCGCGGCGTCGATGCCGTGGTGTTCGCCGCGGGCGCGGGACCGGGCAGCGGCGCGGCGCGCAAGGAGACCGTCGACCGTGCCGCGGCTGTCCTGCTCGCGGACGCGGCAGAAGCCGCGGGGGTTCGTCGCTACGTGATGATCTCGTCGATGGGAGCCGACGCCGAGGCACCCGATGACGCCGGCGACCCGGTGTTCGTGGCTTACCTGCGCGCGAAAGGTGCTGCCGACGACAACGTTCGGGCACGAAAGGCGCTCGACTCGACGATTGTGCGTCCGGGTCACCTGACCGACGAGCCGGGGACGGGACGGGTGACGATCGCGGACGAAACCGGACATGGCAACATCCCTCGCGAAGACGTCGCGGCGGTATTGCTCGCGGTTCTCGATACTCCGGGCACCGCGGGTCAGACGTTCGAGGTGATCTCCGGCGACACCCCGATCGCCGAAGCGGTCGCCCTCATTTCGCAGCGCTGACGGTTTCGCCGCTAGCCATTCTTGTCGGACCCGCGTGGCATAGTCGAACGTATGTTCGAAGCGGTGTCGGATGCGGACCTCATCGATGTGATGGGGGAGGCGGCGCGCGATGAGTCCACCGCGATCGCGCAGCGGTTGGCCGCGGTCGCTGAGTTGTATGTGCGGCGCTCTGGTGAGTTGGCCGAGCTTGAGTGGTGTGTGGTGGATGGCTGTGCCGCGGTGGCCGCCGAGGTGTCGGCGGTGCAGAACATCAGCCACTCCCGCGCGGTGGGTCAGGTGCAGTTTGCGTGCGCGTTGCAGCATC
>JAVRPX010000547.1:0-6158 GCA_032161985.1 Mycobacterium sp. | reverse complement strand
CCGAGGGTGCTGACCTAGCCCTCGTTCATCGCGCTCCAGCCGGGCAGATTGTTCAGCTCACCGGGCGCGAGATCGATGATCTTCTGCGGGTCGACATTTCCGGTCAGCTTGGACACCAGCGCGACGACGCTCGGTGTGTACTCGCCGGCATCCGGGCCCTTGTAAACGATGGCATCGTAGGCCCAATCAGGCGTATTCGCCCCGGCCGGCTCCCAACCGTCGGGCACGGGAAGATCGATTGTGGGAGAGCCGGGATCGCCTCGCTTGACCGACGCCTCCTGGATGTTGTTCTCCTTGATGTAGCTGGCGATCGTGGGGTTCGGCCCTGCCGCGTCCTCGTCGCGCGGCGCCACCTTGGGCTTCGACGACGGGGCCGCCTTGGCGCTCGTAGTCGCGCTCGTGGTCTTCGATGCCGACGCGGAGGTGCTGGGTTCGGTCTTGGTATCGGAACCGCAGCCGGACAGCACTACTGCGAGGGCCGCGGCAATCGCTGCAACCCCAGAGATGGCTGTGGATCTCATGAATTAACTCCTGTCGGTGATGATGTTTGCCAGATGACGATATGCATGCCGTAGCGAAGCGTAGTGGAAAAGTGCACTTAAGCAGGGTAAGTACTTCTACCTAGTCTGATTAACCAGAGCTAATCTCAAGCCATAGGGAATTGCCTGGCCGTGTTTGCTCCGCGTCTCTAGGCCGCGCGGTCATGGACCTCGGCACGATGTCCGATTCGTTCACGACAGCACCAGGGCCGTCGCCCTAGCGTGCTGAGCATGGATATTCGCCCTACATCGACAGTCCTGCAGATTTTCGCCCACGACTTGCAGCGATCGCTGGAGTTCTACCGACTCCTCGGCTTGACCATCCCCGAGTCGAATGAACCGCACGTGGCAGTGGCTCTTCCGGGCGGAAACACCCTGTCATTCGACACCGAGGACACCATTGCAGGCATGCATCCGGGTTGGGCGCCGCCCACGTCATCGGCAAGCCGGTTGGCGCTGGCGTTCGGGGTGGATTCCCCGGCCAAGGTCGACGCGCTCTTCGAAAAGGTCACCACCGCAGGGCACGCCGGACCCTTGAAGCCCTACGACGCTCCCTGGGGCATGCGTTATGCGACGGTGGCCGACCCCGACGGCAACTGGGTAGACCTTTTCGCGCTGCTGTCCTGACGGAGCGAGGCCAGCGATACTCCGGCGAGATCGCGGACCTCGCGGTGCAGGTGCGGCTGGTCGGTATACCCGGCGCGGGTGGCCAGCTCGACAGACGGAAGCCCCTCGTCGAGCAGCAGCACGGCGCGACGAAACCGCAGGATCCGCCGCAACATCGCCGGACCATAGCCGTACACGGCGCCGCACTGACGCTGCAGAGTGCGGCTCGACCAGCCCACGTCACGCGCCACATCTGCGACCGCCGAGCCTGTCGCCAGGCTGCCGGTGACATGGCACAACAGCGGCAGTGACCACGGCGCGGTCTCGGGTCGCGGACCGTCCGACGCGAGGTCGGCAGCCAGCTCCACCAGCGAGCGCGTTCGCGGCGGCACCGATCTCAGATCGCTGACCGCCACCCGCGCGTTGCGCAGCTCCGACGCAGGCACCCCGAGTAGCCGCGGAAGCACGCCGGGATGAAAGCGCAAGCCCACGAACGGTTCTCCATCGCGCGGGCTGACGGACGCTGTGGTGTCAGGGCCGGCCACGACGAAACGGCCATCCATGCGCATCAGATCCATGCACCCGTCGGGAAGCATTCGCACGGGCGCGGCGGGACCGTCCACCACCCACGCACATTCGACGAGGTCGCGCAGCGCGGTGGGCGACGGGAACTCGCGGTAGCCCACGCGTGCGAGGTTACCGGGGGCCCCTGACAACCCGGTCTTGGCGCTCGATCGGCCACACCGGGTCGGGGCACCCGGTGCCCTCCGCGGAGAGCTGGCGCTTGATCACCTTGAAGGTCTCGGTGCGCGGCAGCTCGGCGCCGACACGCACGAACGACGGCCACTGTTTGGGGCCGAGGTCGGGCTGCTCGGCGAGGAACGCGCGGAACTTCTCGGGGTCGAACGTCGCGCCCTCCGTCAGCACCAACGCTGCCATCACCTGGTCGCCGACATCGGGGGCCGGGATTCCGTACACCGCCACCTCCATCACATCGGGATGGCGCAGCAGCACCCGTTCGATCGGCGCCGACCCGAGATTTTCGCCGTCGACGCGCATCCAATCGCCTAGCCGGCCGGCGAAGTACACATAGTCGCTCTCGTCGCGGTAGGCGAGGTCGCCGCTGTGGTACACGCCGCCGCGCATCCGGTCGGCGTCGGCCCCTGGATCGTTGTAATAGCCTTCGAAACGGCCTGCGTCGGAGACGTTTACGAGTTCGCCCGTCACCCCCGGCGGGCACGGCTCACCCGTGTCGACGTCGACTATCTTGATGCCGTCCGGCAGCGGGCCCAACGAACCCGGCGGGGTGTCAGGCGTGCGGGCGATGTTCACCCCGCCTTCGGTTGAACCGAACCCGTCCTGGACGACGGTGCCGAACCTCTCGCCGAACCGCTCGATGTCGCGCGGCGCGCCTTCGTTGCCGTAGACGGCGCGCAGCGGGTTGTCCGCATCGTCGTCCCGCTCGGGGGTGGCCAGCACGTAGGACAACGGCTTGCCGACATAGTTCGCATACGTCGCGCCGTAGTGGCGGACATCGGGAAGAAACTGCGACGCAGAGAACTTGCGCCGCAATACGAGTGAACCTCGGCACCCGAGCGCCACCGCCCAGCCGACAAGTACCGCATTGGAATGGAACAACGGCATCGATACATAGCAGACGTCGTCGGGTCCCAGCGAGAAGCGTTGCGTCATCATCACGCCTGCGATCGCCACCTTGCCCTGGCTGCACTTCACCGCCTTGGGTTCACCACTGGTGCCCGACGTGTAGATCAGCATGAACAGGTCGCCCGGGTCGGCGTCGTACGCGACGACCGGCTCGTCGTAATGCGCGGCCACCTCGGCCGCCCACTGCGGAGAGTCGACATCGATGTAGTCGACATCGAGCGCCGGTGCCGACGCCGAATCAGCAACCACCACCTGGCAATCCGCGTGAGTGACATCGCGCGCCAGCGCCGCGCCCCGCCGAACCGGGTTCAAGCCCACCGGCACGATGCCCGTCAGGGCCGCCGCGGTCAGCACCGCGGAGAAGAACGGCGTGTTCTGCAACAGCACACCGACATGGGGCGGGCGTTCTGGATCGAGACGCGCCTTCAACGCTGCAGCGATCGCGGCGCCGTGCCGGATGTGGTCACGCCAGCTGGTGAAGGAGTCCTCGAAGTGCACGCCCCGGTCGTCGACCTCGACCAGCGGCGTGAGCAGGTCGGTGACGGTCGGCAGACCCTCGCCCACGGATCAGGCCGGCGTGTCGGCCAGCTCGCGGCCGATGCGCAGCAGCTGGCCTGTCGCGCTGCCGACCGCGAACTCCGTTTGCTTGGCCGCCAGGAAGTACCGGTGGACCGGGTGGTCGAGGTCGATCCCGACGCCGCCGTGCACGTGAACGGTGGTGTGCGCCACGCGATGTCCGGCGTCCGCGGCCCAGAACGCGGCCGTGCTCACCTCGACGTCTGCCGGTAGATCCTCCGACAACCGCCACGCCGCCTGCGTGAGCGTCAGCCGCAGACCCTTGACGTCGATGTAGCCGTCGGCCAGTCGCGAGGAGACGGCCTGGAAGCTGCCGATGGGCCGATCGAACTGCTCGCGCTCGCGCGCATACTCCGACGTGAGCTCCAGCGCGCGCTCGAGCACGCCGAGCTGATACGCGCTGCGGCCCAAGGCGCCATGGGTAGTGAGCCAGGCGACGACATCGTCATCACCGACGACACGAGCGGCCTCAACACCCTGCAGTTCCAGATGACCGACACTTCCGTGACCAGTGGTGTCCAGGGCACTCACCGTCACGCCAGGATCGTCCGCCGCAACCAGGAAAACCTTGGTGCCCGAATCGGTTTCGGCCGGGACCAGGAACGCGTCGGCCACGGGCCCGTAGCCGATTTGCGTGCGCGAACCCGTGAGTCGGTGCGCGTCGCCACTCGCGGTCGCCTGAACCGGGCCCTCGCCCATCTCACCGTCGAGCGCCACCGCGAGGATCTTCTCGCCGTTGATAGCGGGCGTCGCCCACTCCTGCTGTAGCGACTCGGAGCCGAACTTGGCCAGCGCGCCCGCGCCGAGCACCACCGACTCCAGGTACGGCACCGCTGCGAGTTGGCGACCCAGCGCCACCAGCACCGCGACCTGCTCGAGCACCCCGAAACCGCCGCCGCCCAATGATTCCGGAGAGGCGGTGGAGAGTATGTCGGCCTCGACCAGCTTGCCCCACAAGACGCGGTCGAAGCGTTGCTCGAGCCCGTCGAGCTCCCGCTGGTGTTCGGCGGTACAGACCGATTCGGTGATGGTGCGGGCCAGGCCGCCCAGATCGTCGGAGGCTTCCGTTGTTGAAAAATCCACGCGAAATCTCTGCTTTCTCTTACCGATTGACCCTGGGCAGGCCGAGCGCGACCATTCCGATGATGTCGCGCTGAATCTCGTTGGTGCCGCCGCCGAACGTCAGAATGAGGCAGCTGCGGTGCATCCGCTCGACCCGTCCACGCAGCAGCGCGCCAGGCGAGTTCGTCCGAAGCGTGCCCGCCGTGCCCAGCACCTCCATGAGGAGGCGGTAGGCCTCGGTGGCCAGTTCCGTGCCGTACACCTTGGCGGCCGATGCGTCCGCGGGTGACGGCGCGGCCTCGGTCGATGCCAGCTCCCAGTTGATCAACTTGAGCACCTCGGCCTTGGCATGCACGCGAGCGAGGTTGAGCTGCACCCACTCCGAGTCGATGAGTCGGTTCCCGTGGATGTCCTTGGTGTTCTGTGCCCACTCACGGACGCCGCCCAGCGCCACGAAGATTGGCTGCGCCGAGACCAGTGCGACGCGTTCGTGGTTGAGCTGGTTGGTGACCAGCTTCCAGCCGCCATTCTCCTCGCCGACCAGGCTGGTGGTCGGCACGCGAACGTCCTGGTAATAAGTGGCGCTGGTGTCGATGCCCGCCATGGTGTGCACCGGAGTCCAGGAGAAGCCGTCGGCCGTCGTTGGCACGATCAGCATCGAGATGCCCCGGTGTTTCTTGGCTTCCGGGTTGGTGCGCACGGCCAGCCACACATAGTCCGCGTAGGCGATCAGGCTGGTCCACATCTTCTGACCGTTGATCACGTAGTCGTCGCCGTCGCGCACCGCCGTGGTGCGCAGGGCGGCGAGGTCGGTGCCCGCCCCCGGCTCCGAGTAGCCGATGGCGAAGTGAAGGTCACCCGATGCGATCTTGGGTAGGAAGAACTTCTTCTGCTCCTCGGTGCCGAACGCCATGATCGTCGGCGCCACGCTGTTGATGGTCAGGAACGGCACCGGGACGTTCGCGATGGAAGCCTCGTCGTTGAAGATGAGCCCATCAATGGGTGGCCGCGCCTGGCCTCCGAATTCCTTGGGCCACGACAGCGTCAGCCAGCCGTCCTTGCCCATCTGCGCGACGGTCTCGCGGTATACGTTGCCCCGCCCCATCTCGCCGTCATTCGAGGCGAGCGCCTCGGCACGCTCGGGGGTCATGAGTTTGGTGAAGTAGGACCGCAGCTCGCGGCGCAACTCCTCCTGCTCCGGGGTGTAGCCGATCCGCATCGCCTCGTCCTTAATTGGGTTAAAAGGGAACCGTGGTCTGACCCTTGTTCACACCCGGTTGTAACACGTTCTAGTCTTGGGGTCCAGGCCGGTGTCACACCGGTGCCCATCTGGTGGGTCGTATTCTCAACGCTGAAATACCGGCGAGGAGGTTTGTGATGCGAGTGGAAGTCGACCGTGATCGCTGCGAGGGCAACGCGGTGTGCCTGGGAATTGCCCCGGACCTGTTCGATCTCGACGACGAGGATTACGCCGTGGTCAAGGCCGACCCGGTGCCGGCCGACCAGGAGGAGCTGGCGGAGCAGTCGATTGCCGAATGCCCGCGCGCTGCTCTGATCCGCAGAGACTAGAGGTATTCATAAATTGACTCCGAAGATCAAGGAGGGGGCAGCCTCGACTGACCTCTCGGGCTATGTCGCGGTGGTAACCGGCGCGGCCGCGGGCCTTGGCCGCGCAGAGGCCATCGGGCTTGCGCGCGTTGGTGCGACCAT